>CALGLM010000292.1 GCA_937930275.1 uncultured Ignavibacteria bacterium | reverse complement strand
ATAAAAATATACACCGCTGTTTAAGCTGCTTCCGTCAAATTCAATAGTATGTTTGCCTGCTTCTTTGTAACCGGCATTAATTGTTTTAATCTGCTGACCGATAGCGTTAAAAATGTATAAAGTTACATTGTTTGCTTCAGGTAAATTAAAACTAATATTTGTTACCGGGTTAAAAGGATTAGGATAGTTTTGTGCTACTTCAAATTTAATTGGAATATTTACGTTAACTTCAACAATGTTTGAATATTCAAAATCGCCGTTGTTATCAATCTGTTTTAGTCTGTAGTAGTACATTCCGTTTTTGGTAATGTCTTTATCGTTATAAGTGTAATCTTTTACCGAGTTGCTATTACCATAACCGTTTTTAAATGCTATTTTATTCCAATTAACTTTGTCAAACGATTTTTCAACTTCAAATCCGTAGTTATTAATTTCAGTCGCGGTAACCCAATTTAACACAACTGCTTTATTTTGTATTGCTGCCGTGAAAGATGAAAGTTCAACAGGGAAAGCAATTGGGTTACCTGCGGTACTCGGATTAACACCGTTTCCTGTGCTTGAAAATTTTAATTGAGTTTCTAATGTTTTTGGTGTAGAGCCATTAACAGGATTGCCTTCAGTAGGGTATCTTCCCCACATATAGTCACCTAAATAGTTATTGCACCACATTGAGATACCAATTGCAGCACCTGTGCCTGGAGTAAAGCTAATATCTGACCAAGCAATTCTTAGCCTTACCTCTTCAAGCGTATTGGAAAAAACTATTTGGGAAGACGTACCATCATCACCTACTATTCTGTTTTCATAACTCCAGCTCCCTGATACTACTTTATATCTTTCAAAAGCATTTCCATTTCCATAACCATAAAAAGCAGCATTGTTTTCGTAAACAATATAATAGTCTGGTTTAGTACCACCTGATTTAAATGATACTCCTTCAATCGCATTATTGGTCCCATTTGTCCCCTCGGGGTCAGTATCAATCGCTACATAATATAGATCTGAAGACCAGTCAGTATTACCACCACTCCATCCAAAATAAATATATGTAGCATCCCAATGGACATAAAATTTGGTAGTTCCATCAGAACCTAACAATCCTGAAGCTCCAAAAGCATCAGCATTGTTATATGAAGAACTCATACTAATTGTCTGCGGCGTTAAGTTTTGTGCAAATATTAAGCAACCATCACCATTATCACCAGTAAAATTTTTTTCATTTTAACCTCCAAACTAAAATTAATTTTATAATGTTTAACACTTCACATCCTCATAAAGTTTAATATAATACCCGTTACCGTAAGTTTTTACGGCAACGGGTAAAGTCAACTTATAATATACTAAAATTTTAAGCCGATTGCAAAATGTTGTGTATCTTTTAACATCCCAAAATCTTGGTAAGCGTAATCTAAAAACAAACCAAAACCGGGAGCTATATCATAGCTTAAACCAAAACCTAAAGTTAAACCTTCTTCGGCATTATCTAAAAATAACGATTTATAACCGGCACGTAAAAATATGTTATTATATAAACCATATTCAAGACCTAAATTTAACGACTCATCGTTATCACTCGGGTGTAATGCATCTACACCAACGGTAAATCTATGAACTTCGTTTTTAAATACATCCATTGCCAAACCAACACGAAATGTTAAAGGCAATTGATATTCGTCTGTTTGCAATTTAGCCAATATTTGGTCGTTATTACCAAAAATGTTAGGGTCAATATCGTGTTGAACATACAAATCTTTGCCGTCTATTTGCATATCAGGTCCAAAGTTTGTAATTGTTGCACCAATACGTAAACCGTAAATATCGGATAAAAACAGAACGCCCAAATCAAAACCTACTGATGAAGCACTGCTATTCCATATTTTTTGGTTAATATATTTTACGGTACCGCCGATTGAAAACTGGTCTGTTAGTTTTGCCGCATATGTTATACCTAAAGCCATATCTTTTGCGGTAAACATTTCACCCGTTCCGTCTTGTTCGGCTAATGTAGTTACTTCCATGTCACCGTAATCTAAATACATTACGCTTAAACCAAGCGTACCCATTCCGCCTAAATTAACGGAAGCACCTGCCCAGTTGTAGTTTATATCTGCAAACCACGATGAGTATGCAAACATTGCAGTATTATTTTGTAAATTAGCCGCACCTGCGGGATTCCAATATAACGATGTTATATCATCGGCAGTGGCAACAAAAGCCCCACCCATAGCTATGGCACGGGGACCTACGGCAACATTTAAAAACGGAGCAGCCGTAGTACCTACTTTACTTTGTCCGTATATGTTACCAATTAAGGCTATAAACAATATTAATATTATTTTTTTCATATTCATTTCTCCCCTTACCTATTTAATTAGGGCAAATTTGTCAATCTTTGTTCCTACACCGGGAACGTCCACTACGTAAACATAAACACCGTATGCAACTTCAATATTTTCTTCGGTACGTAAATTCCAGAATACGTCTCCGTTGTATATATCATCATGATACAATGTCCTTATCAATTCACCGCGTACGGTAAATATTGATATCTTTGCACCCGGGGGTACACGTGTAAATCTAATTTCACGCTCGCCTCGTCCGCTGGTTTGCGAACTTAACAATCTGGCTTCTGCTTCGTGCGTAACAACATAAGGATTAGGAACAACCTTTATATTATCTAACGAACTACCTGCAACTCCGTTATCAATTTCGGATTTTTTCATTGTAAATTCAAATCCGTCATATCTGCTAAACGGTTTTGTGGTAAACAATTTCATGCTTCCCGATTTTTCTAATTCTTTGTTCGGTACTTTATAAGTAATATTTACACGCCAAGTACGTTTTGTCTGTCCTTCAATTTTTTCTTTAAAGTAAATATTATAAACTGTCGAAAGGGTACCGGTCTTAAAATATACCGGAGTAATATATTCATTTGTAGTTAAGTTTTTAACTTTAAATGTAATATCTCTTGCCGGAAAGATGTTGGAAGGAGTCGGCGGATATAACGTATCTGCAGCCGACTTTCCTACTACCTGATCATAAAATTCAATTTCATAATCGTAAGGCATATCAACACCGTTTAACGCAGTTCCTGCCCCCGAATTGGCAGCTATAAATTTTTGGAATGTAAAAGTTAATAATGCTTTGCTTGTATCAGGAATATTGTAAAATCCCGAAATATCTGACTTTAAGGTTACTGTCGGATCGTTATCAAGTTGTAACCTAAATCCGTGATGAATAGGAACGCTGCCCGTCAATTCTTTTTGTTTATCAAGTAATTTATGATAATCTGCTTTATAATAAGCTCCGGAAAATACGACCTTAAATCCGTTAACATAAATTGTGTCGTTTCCTGCAGGTACTGCAACAGAATCTAACGGATTTACAATATGTGTAACACCGGTTGAAGGAATATAAACCGTATCCGGAGTTTGTAAATCGTACAATGTATAGCTTTTTGTAAATCCCTGCAATGCAGAATCTTGGAAAGCTACTCTATACTTAAATCCGTCACGAATTGCGGCATCGTCAACTATTTCAAAATTAACTGTTCCCGTAGCTCTGTAAGTAGAAGCTTTAACTACATCAACTTGTTTTGCTCCTTGATAACCTACCGGACGAGCACCAGGAGTAATTACGATAGTATTTATATCGGTAACAATTTCACCTGTATTTTCACGGAATATGTACTTACTGTTTTCGGATGGGAATATATCTAAAGCTTCGTCACCTCTATCATAAGCACAAACAGCGTAATAATACGTTTGACCCTTTGTTACGGTAGAATCAACAAATTTATTAACTACCGCACTTTCTTCGGTATTGTCACCTAAATAAAAGGTAGAACCGCCTACTTGCGCAAGTAAACCAGGACTTGGATAGAAAAATCCACCGTAACTATTTGTTAAGTCAAATTGTGCAATAGGTTTATCAAAAGCTAAAACTCCCAATGCATTGGTTACGCTTCTCGAATCACTAAATCCGGCATCTGTTGCTCTATAAATTTTGTAACCTTCAAAATCTTGTGTTTTTGTAATAAAATCACGACTGTTTTGTGTAGCTTCGCCGTCCCAATATAAAACCACTTTCCCGTCTTGTTGAGTAGCTGTAACTTTTGGCTTTACAGGAGGTTGAGGGAATTTATATCCGGCGTTATAAATTTGCTGTACAATTGCTTTATTGCTAAAAATATCGGCATAATTTTCACCGAATAACAAAGCCACGCTAAATCTTTCAACTTTATCCGGTACTAACGGGAAGAAACCCGAAGCATAAATAAAGTCACCGTCTTGTGGTCTCGGAGAAATTACGTCAAAACGTCCCGGAGTCATTCTTGACCATAACAACGAATCGTTGGTCATATCCGGTGAAGCGCTATTTTCAAAAAAGTTAAATGCGGTTAAACCAATCTGGTCACTTTCATCAGGATCTGTACGACCAAAGTTTGGTTCACCTTGATCAGGTACTCCGTTCCCTTCTGTTCCGTCAGGGTCAGGACCGGGATACCCCGTATCATTAGGACCTAAACCGTCTGTACCGACGTCATCATAAGTTGCAGACCAGTCACCATCTTCATCTATATTGTTATCACGCTTTTCATCAATTAACAAATCAGTTGCTCCCGCTCCTGTTAAATAACTAATATATTTTAATGCGGGTTGATTGTTAATTGCTCTTGAATCTAAGTGAATAGCTTTGTTTTCGTCAATTATTCCGTCTAAATCGTTATCAATACCGTCATAAGCCGATACGTCAGGAATGCTTACACCGTTTGTTACTTTAGAAATATGTCCTTCGCGGAATTTTGTAACTCCGGCATTAATAACAAATTCAATTCCTAACGAACTAACCGTATCTACGCCGGCTTTAACTGTATATAATGTCCTTTCGTAAGTTACGGGATCAATTAAAACAACTCTATCTCCGGCATTGTATATAATTTCGTTGAAATCATTATCCGTAAACTGAGGAGATGAATTAGGCGAATCGCCGTCATTATCAATACCGTCAAAAGCATTACCGGGAGATTCCAAGAAAGAATACCCAACGTAACCTACTTTTTGACCTCTATTACCCATACCGTCACTATCCCAGCTATAAGTAATCCAGTCTTTGGCATCAAAGTAGCCTAAGTCGTCACCGCTATCGCCGTCACCGCCGGCTAATGTACCTACAACAGTACCAAAGTTAGCTTTTCTAAAAGTATAAGTACCTTCGTTTTTAATATCATATAACCAAAAAATTGCATCTTCTGCTAAAAAGCTTGACCACTGAAAACCACGCTGTCTTAACTGTAAACCCATACCGTTACGCAAAGGGTCTCGGCTATCGGGTTTAAATGCAAAGTTAAATTCGTTATCCATTTGGTCATCTGCTACAAAAAAGCTTTCTTGGTCTGCATTAATTATACCGCGTCCAAAGTATCCCCACCATTCGGTGTTCCCTTTGGAATCAATATATCTTTTAACTTCCGGAAAACCACCCGGGTCAGCCCAGCCGTTTTTTGGCCAAGAAAGAGGTAAATGGCTCATTGCTACCGATTCTTGATTTGGATCTAAAAATCCGGGAATCGGATTCCATCCTCTAAATTCACCTGTTACCGGGTCTTTTTCTTCACCTTGCATTTTACGTGGACCACGTGAAATAGTAACCGATTGTAATGTAATACCCGTTGTTGTTTGAAATTCAACGCCGATTAACGGAATACAATCACCTATGTAATTTTCGCCGCTGCCTAATGGCCACTCACCGCGTATATCTACACCGATGTTATATCCTGCAATCTGACCGTCGTTGTAAAAGGTAATACCCGCACGGTTACCGGTATGCTTACCTAAACGTCTTAGTCTTGGATCTCCTTTTCCTTGTGCTTCAATAATAACTGAACCTGCAAGGATTATGAGAGCAAGCAAAATATTAAAAATTTTATTTTTCATAAGTTTTACCTGTTAAAATTAAAAATTAACCGTTACACCAACTTCAACTCTTCTTGGCTCGCTAAAGTAACCCGGATTTGTATATAAATCATCAAGTGAGTTATAGTACAAAGTCGGTTTAATTTTTTGAGCTTCATATTTGCCGAACGTAAAATACGGGTCTCCCGTATCGCCGTAAACACCGCGTGCATTATCCAAATCCAACAAATTAAATACTTTTAAGAATACCGACAAATAAAAATCTCCTATTTGGAAATCTTTGTAAGCTCTTAAATCTAAGTTAAAAATTGTAGGTTTTGTAGCACTGTTACGCGGAAATGCATTTTGCGAAACACGTGTGTTTTTATTTACGCTTGGTGTATATGGTTGACCGGTATATAAGTTACCGATTAAAGAGAATCCGTAATCGCGAGGAACAGTATATGCAACGCTAATATTTAATGTATGCGACTGATCCCAATCCAAAGGAGCAATAAATGTTTCCGGCAAAGCACCGCCTAATGATGCATTTCTTGCATCTGTAGGGTTACTTGCATTACCTTTTGTAACCGAATAAGTATAATCTAAGTTAGCTGACAACCCATCGCTAAATCTTTGTGAAAATTTAAGAATTACACCTTTTGAAAATCCAAAATCGCTATTAGCATATTGGCTGTAACTACGATCACGTCCGTAAACTAATATTTCGGCGGTTTGTGTTCCCGTTAAATTTCTAAAGTCTTCAAAAAACATTGTAACATCAATTGCAATATCGCTACCCAATTGTTGTTTTAATCCTATTTCGCCTTTAACCGTTTTTTGAGGTTTTAAATCGGCGTTTCCGAATAACCCTTGGTTACCCGAACCGTTTCCGATTTCAAATTCCGGATTTGTATATA
>CALGLM010000291.1 GCA_937930275.1 uncultured Ignavibacteria bacterium | reverse complement strand
CGTGTTAATCCTAATGTTGACCCAAAAACTCATCCTTACATTTCAACCGGTTTAAAAGAAAATAAATTTGGTGTTCCTTATAAAGATGCTCTTCAATATTATCATAAAGCAAAAGAGTTGCCTAATATTAAGCTTAAAGGCTTGGATATGCACATTGGTTCTCAAATTACTGTTATAGAGCCTTTTGTTGAAGCTGTACAAAAAATTAAAGAATTAATTTTTGAATTACGCAATAGCGGAATACACCTTGAGCATTTTGATATGGGGGGCGGTATGGGTGTTCCTTATAAAAACGAACATTCTTTTTCTCCGTTTAAGTTAGCCGCTGCTCTAATGCCAATTTTTAAAGATTTGGATATGGAAATATTTTTTGAACCCGGACGATATTTGACCGCAAATGCCGGAATTTTAATTGGAACCGTTCTATATACAAAAATTAATAATGATAAGCACTTTATTGTAACGGATACCGCTATGACCGATTTATTGCGCCCCAGTATTTATAATGCTTATCACCATATTCAACCCGTTACAAATAAGGAATACGAAACCGTTGTTGCAGATATAGTAGGTCCCGTTTGTGAAAGCGGAGATTTTTTAGGTAAATCCCGCGAGATTCAAAAACTTGAACAGAACGATAGAATAGCTGTGCTATCTGCGGGTGCATACGGAATGGTAATGTCATCTAATTATAACGGTCGCCGCCGACCTCCGGAAATTATTGTTGACGGAGATAAATATTACACTACCCGCAGCCGCGAAACTTACGACTATTTATTATACGACGAGCAATTAGTTGACGAACTACATAAGTAATTTTAGATATTGAATTGTTAATTTTTTCGGTTGGGGCTGTATCAAAACAATGATTAATGTAAAAACGAACTCACCCCTAACCTCCCGACAAGTCGGGACAAGCTCTACTCTTAGACTGAATACTGAATAAGAGAGGGGAATAACAAACCTTTTATAGCCGGTTAACTGTATTTAACACAATAGATTATGTAAATATAGACGTCATCTCTCTCTTCCTAAAAAAGGGAACGAGGGTGAGTTTTTATGCAAATATATCACAACTTGTTCTTCAAATATCACTTTTGATACAGCCCCTTTTTTATTTTAAAAAGGACAAAATTTTATCTTTTGTAAATTGAATAATCTTAATAAATTTGTATTTGCATAATTTAATATTATTATAAAATTATTATGGGCTATCATGAAAGCAAAATTAATATTAGCAATAATTTTTATACTTACAACTTGTATCTTAAAAGCACAAAATGACTTTGGTACAAACATTTATATAATTGATAGCTATGTAACACCGGATAAACCCTACAAGTTTATGCTTACGTTTATTACGGATGACAGTACAAAATCGACACTTATAATTGAGAATAAATACGAATTTAAAGTTTCCGAAAACTATACCGATAACCATAAAATTGAAATTGATTTAACCAATATTAAATTAGACTCAGCCTACTTTTCGTACTATATTAAAACTATAGATAAAAATGAAGAAGAGGCACAAAGCGAAACTTATGAAGCCGCAATGCCAATTTCCGAAGATGTTGTTACAAGTAAGGGCGGTAATATTTTTACAACTTGTGTTTTTGGTGCCATAATTTTTGGAATTCCGGAACCGACTTACGTTTTTAAAGATAATTTTAATTCATTTTCGCTAAAAAAAGAAATCCCGTTATTTTCTTACTACAGCGGAGGTTACAATTACCCTTCGGGCTATTTTAATATTGAATATAGGCATATTGTAAAAAACCATTTTAATTCGTTCGGAATAGGATATAAACAAATAATACAATTACCCGTAATAGAATACTTATCGTTTGGCGTAACGGGATTTACAAATTTTAAAGGGAAAAACGGATTAGCTCCCGAAATTTCATTAGGATTATTTAAATTATACGATAATTTTACACTTAATTTTAAATACAGATATAATCTTAAACCAAACGAAAAGGACTTTAACTTTAATGAAATTTCGATAGGTTTGTATTCTAATTTCTTTTCGTTAAATCTATAAATTAAAATCTATAAATTTTTTTAATAAATTATATTTACTTAAATTTAAGTTTTAAACTTTAGGATATTTGCATTGCTTTCTTTTGATACACCGGTTTTATCGGTTAGCGAGATAACAAATAGTATAAAATATACTCTTGAATCCACTTACGAATTTGTGAAAGTGACCGGTGAAATATCCAACTTTAAACCTCACTTTGCAAGCGGACATTGGTATTTTACCTTAAAAGATGATAAATCCCAAATTTCTTGCAATATGTGGGCTTCTGTTAATGCCAAAATTACATTTAAGCCTTCAGACGGTATGAAAATAATAGTTACCGGAAAACTTGGCGTATATCCCCCTCGCGGAACATATTCATTAGATTGTAAAACGATGGTACCGGCAGGTGAAGGTGAATTACTTGCCGCATTTGAAAGACTGAAAAAGAAACTGAGCGAAGAGGGACTATTTGATGTAACAAATAAAAAGGAAATTCCCGAATTTCCTAAAAAAATTGGTATAGTTACTGCAGTAGATAGTGCCGCGATGAAAGATATGGTAAGAACAGCAACAAGGCGTTACCCTATTGTGGAAATTGTTGTAATTCCTACCAGAATGCAAGGTGTGGGTGCTGCCGAAGATGTTGCAAACTCAATAGAAATTTTTAACAAAAGAAATGATATTAATACAATTTTAATTGCACGAGGGGGCGGCAGTATAGAAGACTTATGGGCATTTAACGAAGAAATAGTTGCTCGTGCAATCTTTAAAAGTAATATTCCGATAATTAGCGGAATAGGACATGAAACTGATTATACAATTGCCGATTTTGTAGCGGATAAACGTGCCTCTACTCCCACTGCGGCAATGGAACTTGCAACACCAAATAAAGAAAAATATTTAGGGTTAATAACAGACTTTGTTAATAACAAGGGAACTATATTGCTAAATAATCTATTTCAATATAAAACTATAGTAAATAGACTTATTGGTTCGTACGGGTTTAAAATTATTAATGATAACATTAAAAACGGCTACAGAACTTTAGATAATTTAATTTATAAAATTAGCGGAAGTCTGGATGCGGAAATTAAAGATTACAAAAATAAAGTTACGTTATTGGAACATAAAATCCATTCAAACAATATTAATTCGATTTTAGCAAAAGGTTTTACTTTAGTAATGCAAAACAATAAAATAGTTAGAAGAAAAGAAGAATATAAAGAAGAAGAAAGCACCAAAATTAAGTTTTTTGACGGAGAAATTAAGGTTAATTAATATGAAAGATTTACAAAAACAATCGTTTGAAGCACTAATTGAACGCTTAGAAGAAATTTCTTCGCAATTAGATAATAATGAAGCCGGATTGGAAGAATCACTAAAAATGTTTGAAGAAGGAATTGCACTAACAAAAGAGTGTTATTCCAGATTAAATAAAGCAGAAATTAAAGTTACAGAATTAAAAAACGATTTAGAAAGAAGCATAAAAATTGAGGTACAACAAGATTAATGACCGAAACTAATAGCAAATATAAAGTACTATCGCTTGTTAATACTCCCGAAGATATAAAAAAATTAAGCACAAGCGAACTTAAGACCCTTTGTTCGGACATACGTGAATTTATGGTAGATATAATTTCACAAACCGGCGGACATTTTGGAGGCGGATTAGGAGCCGTTGAACTTACCGTAGCATTAAATAAAGTATTTAATACACCAAACGATGCTGTTGTTTGGGATACCGGACATCAAGCTTATCCGCATAAAATAATTACGGGAAGAAAAGATAAACTACATACTATTAGACAA
>CALGLM010000290.1 GCA_937930275.1 uncultured Ignavibacteria bacterium | reverse complement strand
ATGATTTGATAAACTTTCGACACCGCCTAAACTTTCGGCTAAAGTAAATAATTTGGTCTTTTCAAAAAAACGTTTTGTCTTATCAAAATCTCCGGTATCAAATGAAATCATTCCGCCAAAACCACTCATTTGTTTTCTTATAAGTTCATATTGTGGGTGATCTTGTAATCCGGGATAATTTACAGTTTTAACATTTGAATTGCTTTTTAGAAATTCTGCAACTGCAAGTGCATTACTATTATGCTTATCCATACGTACTGCAAGAGTTTTTGTCGAGCGTAAAGTTAAAAAACAGTCAAAAGGACTTGGTACGGCACCTATTGCTTTTTGAACAAATCTGATACTATTATTAATTTCTTCGTTATTAGTTACCACAATACCTCCTATAATATCACTATGTCCGTTTAAGTACTTAGTAGTACTGTGGAGTACTAAATCTGCCCCTAAAACCAATGGTTTTTGAAAATAAGGACTCATAAATGTATTATCAACTACCGAAATAATATTATGCTTTTTGCATAAATTTGCCACTGCGGAAATATCTGTTAATGTAAGCATCGGATTTGAAGGAGTTTCTATAAATACAAGTTTTGTATTTGCTGAAATTGCATTTTCCACATTTTTCGGCTCAGTCATATCGACCCACGAAAAAGATATTCCGTAATTCTTGAAGAACATCTCAAATAGTCTATATGTGCCACCATAAATACTATCAGTTGCAATAATATGGTCACCGCTTTTAACCAACCCCATTATTGATTGAACTGCGGCAACACCGCTTGAAAATGCAATTCCAAATTTTCCTTTTTCTAAAATTGCTATATTCTTTTCTAAAGCCTCTCGGGTAATATTATTTGTTCTTCCGTAATGATATCCCTTATTATTTCCAAGTCCGTAATTTGCATATGTCGAAGTCATATAAATCGGAGTTATTACTGCATTAGTTGCTATATCAAAATCTTGTCCGCCGTGTATTGCATCAGTTGAAAATCCCATAAATCACCTAAAAAATTAATAGTTAACACTAAATTAAAAAAATAATTAATAATTACATTGTAGTTAAGTTATAAATTATATAATTTTATAAATAATTTTTTTAAAGAGGATGTATGAAAAAAATAATTTATACAATTTTACTTGCATTTATTTTTATTTCCATAAACGCGCAAAGTACAAATTACTTTCCGTTAAATACCGGATTTGTTTGGAATTACAAACTTACACCTTTAGATAGCTTAGGAAATCCTAATTACGAATTTTCGACAGCTCAGATCGATTCATTTATTGGAAACGGAATTTATCAAGGAAAAGAATCTAAAATAATTATTTCCAAAAGCGGACCTATTGCCACAATAAATGCACAACCGTTTTTAGATAGCAATTTTGTAAATTTGGACGGAAATTCGGCAAATGTTTATTTTTCCGTAATTGATATTGATAGCTTGATATTAGGTGATAGCTTAATAGGAGGAATTTCACAAGATTTACAAAAATTAATTGAATTTATAAGAACATTATCAGGTTGGTATCCTATTTACAATTTCGGTTCATCGGTAAATCAAACTACAACACTATTTTCTAAAGATACTACAATTACAATCGATTCGGTAGCAATTCCTCTTCGGTTTTCGGTAAAAACTAAACGATTAAATGATGAAAATATACAAATATATTTAGGAAATTATACTTGCAAAAAATTTGAAGTATCATTAGCGGTAAGTGTTGTAGTACAAGTATTACCTGCTCCGTTTCCGCCTGTAGTTTACGATTTATTAAAATTTCCTCAAGTTAGCTGGATTGCCCCAAATTTATGGGTATTAAAAGAACATATGCCAAATGTCTCTACGGCAAGCGTCCCCGGTTTCGATATCCCGACCTTCACTATTCCCGGTTATATAAAAGAAATTACAGAACCGTTTACAAAAGTGGAAGGAACACCTGTTGAAACAATTAATAATTTTGAATTATATCAAAATTACCCAAATCCGTTTAATCCAGAAACAAATCTAACTTTTTCGTTAAATCAAACGTCTAAAACAAGACTTGTAATAAGCAACATTTTAGGTGAAGAAATATTTACTTTACTAAATGAAGAATTAGAACCGGGATTACATAAAATTGCTTTTAATGCAAGTAAATTAACAAGCGGAACATATTTTTACACAATTTATACTAACAAAGGTTCGATAACAAAAAAAATGCAATTAATTAAATAAACTTGAAACTAACAGAGGATAAAGTATGTTACACAACTTATTTAACAATTTATCAATTAAGGTATTGTTTTTTATGATAAGCACAACAATATTATTTAACGGCAATATAGTAGCCCAACAAAGCGGTGAATTGCCAAAACATAGTGAAATTGAAGCAAAATATACGTGGAATGTTACTGACATTTACAAAACTGAAAGCGACTGGGAAAAAGACTTTAACTACGTTAAAGAAAACATGAACAAATATACCGACTATAAAGGAAAAGTTGGTAGCAGCGCCGAAAATTTATATAAAATGTTAAAATTTGACGAAGAATTGAGCATAGTTCTCGGCAAATTATATCTTTATGCTTCACTTTCAAAAGACTTGGATTTATCGGATTCAAAATATCAAGCTTTGTTTGAAAGAGTTAGCAATTTAGGAGCTGAAGTTGGTACGGTAAGTTCTTTTGTTCGCCCC
Source organism: uncultured Ignavibacteria bacterium (assembly GCA_937930275.1). GTDB lineage: Bacteria > Bacteroidota > Ignavibacteria > Ignavibacteriales > Melioribacteraceae > JAEXOD01. Next base: position 180 of record CALGLM010000290.1, on the reverse strand, counting down.
GAATTAGTTGCAATTCCAGAAGCAACTTTAGAACAATTTATGAAAGAAAAGAAAGAACTTGCATTATACAAAAAAATGTTTGAAAATTTGTACAGAACCAAATTGCATACATTATCACCGGAATTGGAAGAAGTATTATCGCTTTCAAGCCCGCTTGAACAAGTTCCTTACAATACTTTT
>CALGLM010000289.1 GCA_937930275.1 uncultured Ignavibacteria bacterium | reverse complement strand
CCAAGATTTGAAGAATAATCGTTCCGGTGAAGTCAAAGAAAAAAGTAGGACAGAAAAAGATATTCCTTTATTTTTTGTGTTGGTTGGTAGTGTTATTTTAGTGCTTTTTATGGCTGTAATACCAAATATTCCTACAAACTTACTTTCTGCTTTAATGATAGTAATTTTCGGATTTTTCTTTGTTACGGTTTCTTCAAGAATAGTCGGTTTAATTGGCTCCTCTTCAAATCCGATTTCAGGGATGACTATTGCAACATTAATGGCAACCTCGTTAATATTTGTAGGTTTAGGTTGGACTGGCGATGTATATCAACCAATAGCATTGGTTGTAGGCTCAATAGTTTGTATAGCTTCGGCAAATGCGGGAGCAACTTCACAAGATCTAAAAACAGGCTATTTAGTGGGAGCAACTCCTATAAAACAACAATTTGGGTTGATAATAGGTGTTGTAGCTTCTTCATTTGTAATCGGATTAACTTTGTTATTATTAAATAGTATTTTAGGTATCGGAAATGTTACACCGGAGCATCCAAATCCATTACCAGCTCCACAAGCTACATTAATGGCAACAGTTATAAAAGGATTGTTGAGCCAAAATTTACCTTGGGGTTTAGTGTTAGTCGGAATGGGTATTGCGGCAGTTATGGAATTAGCAGGTGTTCGTTCATTACCTTTTGCAGTGGGAGCATATTTACCGCTATCAACCAGCACTCCAATATTTGCCGGTGGTTTAGTAAAGTTTATTGTAGATAAAATCAAAAATTCAAAAGAAGACGAATCTGATATAGGACCGGGGGCGTTATTTAGTTCGGGTTTAATAGCCGGCGGTTCATTAACCGGTATTTTGATTGCAATATTAATTGGTACACCTTTTGGAACTGATGCAAGCGGAAAAGAAAAATCTGTTGCCGATTTCTTAAATTCAGGAATTGCGGAGCACATTGGAGCCGCAGGGGATTTGATTGCGTTGGTAATGTTTGTTGCATTAGCTTTTATTCTTGCAAAATTTGCTCTTTCAAAAGAAAATTAATAATTTTAATAGCCGAAATTTAAAAATTTCGGCTATTTATAATTTAAACAAGAGACTTAAATGACTGATAATTTTATTGTTCCAAAAGAAAAAAGCTATCCTCCTGAACTTTTTCGGTGGCTTCTTTTAGTATTTGTAAGCCTTGCAATGTTTGGCAATTATTATGTTTATGATAGTATTAGTCCTTTAGCCGATCTTTTATCAACACAATTGAAATTTTCGGATTCCGATATCGGGTTATTAAATGCTATTTACAGTTTTCCCAATATAATAATGGTTTTAGTTGGCGGTATAATTATTGATAGATTGGGTACAAAAATATCCACGTTTATTTTTGCATTTTTCTGCATGTTGGGGGCAATTATTACAGTTTCATCTTCATCGCTAACAGTTATGGCGGTAGGGCGTCTTGTTTTTGGACTTGGTGCCGAATCTTTAATAGTTGCCGTTACTACCGTAATAGGTAGATGGTTTAAAGGTAAACAATTATCTTTTGCTTTCGGATTAAATTTAACTATTGCTCGTTTAGGTTCGTTTGCGGCATTAAACTCGCCGACTTGGGCAAAATCTTTATATAGTGACTGGCATTTACCGTTGCTTATTTCAGTTGCCGCAGGTGTTATATCTGTTGTAGCTGTAGTTGTTTATTGGTTGATGGAAAGTCATGCCGAAAAGAATTTTATATTAGCCGAGGTACCTAAACAAGATGAATTTATTTTTAAGGAGTTGTTTTCTTTTTCAAAATCCTTTTGGTTTGTTGTTTTACTTTGTGTTACATTTTATTCTGCCATTTTTCCGTTTCAGACTTTTGCCGTAAAGTTTTTTATGGAAACACATGGTGTCAGTCGTGAGTTCGGAGGATTTTTAAGCAGTTTGTTAACTTTATCTGCTATGGTTTTAACCCCTTTATTCGGGCTTCTAAGTGATTACATCGGCAAAAGATCCTTGCTAATGATGATAGGTTCAGTTATCTTAATTCCTGTTTATTTGTTAATGACTTACACAAGCGTTTCCTTATTTGTTCCTATGGCATTAATGGGATTATCATTTTCTTTAGTGCCCGCAGTTATGTGGCCCACGGTTACTTTAATAGTACCTTCTAATAAATTAGGTACTGCATACGGACTTATGACCATGATTCAAAACATCGGATTATTTTCATTCAACTATCTTATAGGAACTGTTAACGATGCAACAGGCGGATATGCAGCAGGAATGTGGATATTTTCTTCATTAGGATTTTTTGGATTATTATTTGCATATTTCTTAAAAGTATCTGCTGCTAACGATTCATCAAATCTTGATAAAGGAATAGTCGGATAAATGGAAGAAATGTTAGAGCTTTATCCGGTAAAACTTTGTGAGTACGAAATTATAGATGAACTCGTTGTTATTTTATATATTGATAAAAATCCGTCTTTTATAGAAAAGCTGTTCTTTCGTAAAAACCTAAATAAACCTTTCAAAATAGATTTGGATGAAATCGGTTCATTTATATATCCTATGTGTGACGGAAGTAACAATGTTTCCGAAATAATTAAAATAAGTAGGGAAAAATTTAACGAAAAAATAGAACCTGCAGAAGATAGAATAATTAAATTTTTAAAACAATTACATTCTAAAAAATTGATTGAATTATACCGCAAGGTAGAGAAAAAATAATATGAAACAAACATTATTGGTAAGTACAATATTAATTATAGGATTATTTGGCACATTGAAAGCTCAAACATGCGGATTTGGCTGTTTAGGTTTAAGCGGTGCTTATGCGGGTTACACTTACCAAAGCGTAAACTTAGATGATTTTAACAAAGAGTTATTGCTTGAAAGTAATAAATTTGGCTCGTTTAAAGGATTTAGAGTGGGAGCTAATCTTTTTAGAGCACAATTTGATGATTTTTTTGTTAGCCTTAAAGGTTTCTATCAAATTTTGGAAGAAGAAAAATCTTTTTCAAATGATTTCGGGATAATCGGACAAATTAATTCTGATTATCTTGTTACTATAAATTATTTTGGAGCCGGTTTAGATTTTGGAATTCCGTTTTCTGATTTAATTGATTTCAAAATAATAGAAGCAGGTTTAACATTTTTTGATGCATCATATACGCAGAAGGTTAATAGCGGTTTATTATCTGATGAGTTAAAGTTTACAAATTCAGGAACGGATATGGGATATTATATCGGTACCGGTTTTATTTTTAATATTGTGAAAAATTATGTAAGCTTAGAGGGGAGCTTCTTTTATTCGCATGTTAAAATTTCAAAAATGGTAGCTGATGACGGAACAAAATTATCCGAAAAATCCGATTTTGTTAATAACGGAGATATCGGTTTTACACTTCAAATAAATTTAGGAATACCTTTTTAGGGGGAATTATGAATAGTAGTTTACGAAAATCTTGTTTGATAGCAATAAATGATTGCATGGGATTAAAAAAAAGAGAAAAAATATTAGTAGTATGTGATGAAAATAAAAGAGAAATCGGTTTAGAATTGTATGATGCTGCAATTGACCAAGGAAATGAAGCACTTTACGTTGAAATGAGATCAAGAGAAATGCACGGTGAAGAACCACCGATTGAAATTGCCGAGCTAATGAAAAAATTTGATGTTGTATTGTGTCCTACTACAAAATCATTAACTCATACCCAAGCAAGAAGAGATGCATCCGAAATGGGAGTTAGGATTGCAACTTTTCCGGGAATAACTAAAGATGTTATGATTAGAGGATTAAGTGCCGATTATTGTGCAATATACGATTTAACTATGAAGCTAAAAAAGCTATTGGATAAAACAAAAATTATTAAAGTGACTGCAAAAAACGGTACTGATATAACTTTAGATGTTACCGAAAGAAAAGGGATAGCAAGTCACGGTTTATTTCATAAGAAAGGAGAAAGCGGCAATTTACCTACTGGTGAAGCTTATTTAGCTCCTTTGGAAGGAAAATCTAACGGAGTTTTTGTTGTTGACGGTTCAATGGCAGGAGTTGGTATGATTGAAGACCAACCTATTAAAATAGTGGTTGAAAACGGTTTTGCAACTGATATAACCGGTGGAAAGGAAGCTATGGCTTTATTAACGATTTTGAAAAGATACGATAAAAATGCAAGAAATATTGCTGAATTTGGGATAGGTACAAATCATAAAGCAAAATTAAGCGGTTTACTTTTAGAAGATGAAAAAGTTATGGGTACTATTCACATTGCATTGGGAGATAATAAAAGTATGGGAGGTAATGTACATATTCCGATTCACTTAGACGGAGTTGTTAAAAAACCCACAGTTTATTTTGATGATAAGTTAATAATGAAGGAGGGCAAACTTCTATTAGAATAATGTATTATTTTGATACATATTTCCTACTTTAGGACATAACATTTGTATTCTAATGTGGTAAATTTATTTAAAATCCCCCAAAATTAAAAGTTAAATTATTTTAATTGGGGGTTTTTTATTTTCAAATTAAAGAGTTTTTTTCCTTTATTTTCATTTTAATTTACAAAAGTTAAGCAAAACAAATATAAATTGTCAAAATATCGTAAATTTTTTTACAAATAGTTCAAATAATCTAAGTATTTAATTTAAATTTGCAAACTTAAACATTACTTGAAGTTATTAAATTTAATGTTATTCTTATTAATTTTATAATTATATTATAGGTATGATTTTTGCTTACTTAAAGCAATATAATTTTGGAGTAATATATGAAAAAAATATTTCTTTTTATAATTTTTGTTTATAGTATAGGTTTAGCACAGACTATAACTTTTAATACCTTAGGCACTTGGCAATCTAACGGTGTGCCAAATTATTTAGAACCGGTAAATGATATTATTGATGCATCTTTACTTTCCAGGGTAAACGCATCATTACCGGAAAGTCAAAAGGTTCCTAATCACCATCCTAATTACTTAAGTAATACAACTCAAACAAATGTTTATCTTACTGAAGAATGTGATGTTTGGGTTACATTTATTACGGAAGGAGCAGGATATAAAAATGTTTTGGGATTTTATACTTATCAGGCAGGGAATCCTCCTACCTCGATTAGTGACATACAAAATTCACTTACTATCATTTTTCCAAATGCATCGCAAAGCGGTAGCGGCGGCGGACTTAACCCGGGAAATAAAGTTAAAATTGGTCGTTTTTCGGCAAATACTGTAATTGGTTGGTTTGTTGCAGCAAACGGATTTTCTTCTGCTACAAACATTACTACGGGAAATTGGTTGCTATTTTCGGATTATAACTTAAACCCACAAACTAATGTTAATATTAAACAGCAAAATGTTCTTTTGCAAGATCCCGTAACAGGCAAACTTGTTTTAGGATTTGAAGATATAAGACGAGACAACGGAGGTTGCGACCAAGATTTTAATGATGTTTTGTTTAATGTTACCGCTAATCCTGTTGAAGCAATTAGTACAATAGACTTACCGGTAATGGAAGATCCAAATCAAAATAATTTAGCAGATTTGCAAATTGTTAAATCGGTTAACAATAATACTCCTGAAAACGGAGATGTTATTACTTTTACTTTAACTGTAAAAAATAACGGTCCTTCCGGTTCATCAAGTATTTCGGTATCGGATGTGATTCCTCAAGGTATAATTTATCAATCACATGTTGCTTCAAAAGGTACTTATAATAGTGCAGACGGTAAATGGTCTATTACATCTTTATCAGTAGGCGAAAGTGCAACTTTAAATATTACTTGCTTAGTCGATAGGTTTTCTTCTACGTATAATTTGGGAATTGCTTCAGATTTTAATGTATTTTGTTTAAATGATATGAACCAGCCTTCATGCGATACAGAAGGAAGAGTTGCAGCCGGTAACAATGCCTACTTTGCAAACTATAGTGTAGGAGACAAATTGGATACATTAAGCGGAGTTAGTGATGTTTTAATTGTAGGAAATAATTTAATATACGAAAGCGGTGCAATATACAACGGAAATGTAGTTTACGGAAATTTGACAAATTTACCAATTAATCAAGTTAGCATTAATAACGGTATAATAAGGCAAGATAGTGTTATTAATTTTGCTTCTGCAGATGTAGAGCTTAAAACTCTTTCAAATATGTTAAAGGGATATTCAATAAACGGAACAACTACATTAACTAATAGCGAGCTTAGTTTAACGGGAACTCATCCTCTGTTCAATTCTTTTTTAGTTTCAAAAGAGCAATTAAATGCTGCTACAGATTTTATTATTAACGTACCAAACGGTAGTGTTGTATTAGTTAATATTAGCGGTAACGGTATTGAATGGAAGGGGGGACATGTTGTACACGGAACTGCTAAAAACAACGTTTTATATAACTTTTACGAAGCCGTAAATCTTGAAATTAGAAATATAGATATTCAGGGCTCGGTTTTAGCTCCTTTAGCCGATTTAGAATTTCCGTCAGGACTGATTAGCGGTCAAGTTATTGCTAAAAATATTAGCGGTCAAGGACAGTTTAATTGGCATAAATTTTTAGGTGATATTCCGATTGATAATAATATTTACAATATTGCAAGTGTAAGTTCTTCAGTTACAATTGATCCGACTGCAAATAACAACAGTTCTCAAGTACTTGTAAATATAATTGGTGAACCAAATCCAAATCCTCCTTCAGCTACAGTTCAATGGAATGCATTAAGTACTTTTCCGATAACCGAAATGGTTTGGACTATGATTGAAACCGATGACAATATTTATGTAGGTACTTACGGTGGTAAAATTTACAAATCATCGGATGTTAACGGTACTTGGAATTTAATTAATGAAGGAATGAATGTCGGTTATATCTGGTCTTTGGATTTTGCTGATGGTACTTTATATGCCGGAACCGAAATAGGATTATTTGCTACATCGGATGACGGAGCTAACTGGATTAATCTTGGATTAGGTAATTTTGATGTTAGAGCGGTTTTATTAAATTCTTCTAATACCGAGTCTTTTAAAATTTATGCCGGTACTTGGGGAAGTGGTATTTTCGTTAGCACTGATTTTGGAGCTACATGGAAATCTTCAAACAGCGGTTTGCCAAACTTGGCAGTTCAAACTTTGGTAAAAGGAGATAATGGAGTTATTTATGCGGGAACTTTTGGAGGTGGCGTGGCAAAATCTGAAGATAACGGAAATAATTGGTCTAAGATGAACTGCGCAGCTTCGCATATTTGGAAACTTGCAGTTGATAAATCAGGTAATATTTATGCAGGTACTTATGGTGAAGGTTTGTATAAATTGAACGATAACAATTGGATTAAATCAGATATCGGAATTACTTCGCAACACGTATATTCAATAAGTTTTGATAATACTAATTCTGTATATGTTTCTTCTTGGAACTCAGGGGTATTTGCTTCTACCAATACGGGAAATAATTGGGAAAGTTTAGGGATGCAAGGTATGGCAGTTAGCTCGATTATTATTGATTCTAAATCTAACCAAGTTGTTGTTGGTACTGCTTATGGTGAATTATTTAATAGACCGGCAGTAATTGTTGGTGTTGATAATGAATTAATTAATATTAAGAGCTTCGGTATTCAACAAAACTACCCTAATCCTTTTAATCCTAATACTACAATTAGATATAATATACCAAAAGCAGCAAACGTTAAATTGGAAATTTATGATATTTTAGGTAGATTAGTAACAACCTTAGTTGATACTTATCAGCAAGCAGGAGAGTATAATATTACTTTTAATGCCAATGGATTAACAAGCGGTATTTATTTATATAAAATTACAACAGATTTTAATAGTGCCGTTAAAAAAATGGTACTTGTAAAATAGTATTAATTGCTAAGTGTTTAATGTTAAATAATTAATACTTTTGAATTTCCTCATCTCTTAATTGCGATGAGGATTTTTTTTAGTATTGAATGTTAAATTTTGAATGATTAATATTTTAAAATAGTAGGAAGATAATAATAAGTAGTCAATGAGTTTGAAGATGAAAAATTATAACATAACAAATAAAATTACAAAAATCAATTTAATCACAAAAATCA
>CALGLM010000288.1 GCA_937930275.1 uncultured Ignavibacteria bacterium | reverse complement strand
AATTCTTATTCCCCAATACAATAATTCCGAGTAGTTTATCTCTAAACAAAATAGGAGAAGAAATTGCATTGTTAAGCTCAATATGAGAATCTGAAACCACTATCGGTTCATTTAAAAAGCGAGCTTTTTTATTATTCAAGGAATCAATTAAAACTCCGTTCCATCGGTTAGGCGGAATTACAATATTTCCTGATTGACTAACGCGAACTTTATTATAAATATTGCCGCAAATTACCAGCTCTTCGTTTTTATTTAAGTATCCAATAATTCCGCCCGAACAATTTAATTGTTCGCTAATTAAAGTAATTAAATTGAAGTATAAATCATTTTCTTGTGAAAGTAAAAAAATACTATTAATTTTATTTTTTTCTTCAAGTTCTTTTGTTAAATAATCAATTTTATTAACTGATTTTTTTTGTTCTGATATATCTATAGACATAACCAACGCTGCCGGTTTTCCGTTAAATATAACAGGGCTGGAAATTGATTGGGTTAAAACTCTTTTACCTTCAACGCTTAAAAACTCAACATACATTAATTCATTACTCTTTTCTTCCTCAATTCTTTTAATCCTTTCTTCAACGGCACTACGAAACTCGTAAGCAATTGATTCAAATAAAGATAAACTTTGAAGTTCTTCCAGTGTTTTTACGCCAAACATTTGCAAAGCTAAATTATTACCAAAAACGTATCGCTTATCCTGCATTAAAAATGTTGCAATCGGTGCTTCTTCAATCATTTTTTTAAATTGCAATTCACTTTGGGCAAGTCTGTTTTCCGCATCCCAAAGTTTAGCTTTATTCTCTTTTTTAGATAAGGCTTCTTTAACCGCAAAAGGTAAACGCAGTAAACTTTCTTTAAGAATATAATCATCGGCTCCCGCTTTCATGCACTTAACGGCGGTTTCTTCGTTAATAGAACCCGTAAAAACAATAATCGGAAGTTCGGGTGAAAGTTTTTTTACAGTGGCAATTACGTGCAAACCGTCATATCCGGGCATTGAATAATCTGTAATTACTATATCCGGTGAAAAAGTTTCAAGTTTTTCGAGTAAATCTTTTTCACAGTCAACACGTGTTGAGATAAAATTTATTCCCTCGGTTTTTAAGAAACGTTCAGCTAATTTTACGTCATCATTTACATCTTCAACAAATAAAATATTGTAAAGTGCGGAATCGTTTATAGCCATAATTCATCTCTTTAAATATATAAATACTGAACTTAATTAAATAAATAAAATATTAAAAAATAATTACTTAAGCAATAGGAAAAAAATATTAGCCGGCATTAAAAAATTAACTTTTGTTTGTTGTTAAATACTTTTAAATTACACATCTAAAAATAATTTAACAATAAAGAGGTAAGTAATGAGAAAAATACTTTTACTGCTTATAATATTCGGTTTTGTTTTACTTAAAGCGGAAGGTTACAAAAAGATAAAAATATTTTACCAAAATAAGAATGATATTGAAAATATTGCAAAAAACGGTGTTGATTTAACCGAAGCTTTTTTTAATAAAGATAATAGTATTTCGGTTTTTATTAATAACAACGATTTGAACAGGTTAAATTTAAGCGGAATAAAATACGAAATAATAATTGATGACTGGAAAAAGT
>CALGLM010000287.1 GCA_937930275.1 uncultured Ignavibacteria bacterium | reverse complement strand
GTTTATACTCTTCGTATCTAATTTTATAGAATACTGTAAAGTTATTGTACTTTTTAATTGCTTCTTTTTATCTCTTTTAAGTTGCCACTATCTAAAGATAGCGGCAACAAAAAAAACATTTAACAACTGCTTGTTATTTAACAACTTAATAAATATTATTTATCCAATGAATCAACTGTTATATCACCGCCCGAAGTTGAAGCTTTAATTAAATTTCCGCCGCCGTTTGATTTTGCTAAAAATTTGGAGGTTGTAATTTTTTCGGTGCTTGATAATGGTAATTGAACACTAATTTCACCGCCGGAAGTTTTTAATTCCAAATCGGCTTTTATATTTTTATCCAATACAAGAGTTATATCTCCGCCTGAAGTGCTTAAATCAATACCTTTGTTTTCTCCAAAATATTTTACGCTAACATCGCCGCCGCTTGTAGAAGCCGATAATTTTGCGTTAGACGTATTAATTTTTATATCACCTCCGGAAGTTGATACATCAACAGTACCTTCGGTATTATCAATTTTAATATCACCGCCGCTTGTAGAAGCTTTTAATTCACCTTTTGTATTTTTCATCTCAATATCACCACCGCTTGTAGAAATCTTTTTAATGCCCGTAACTGATTCAACATCTACATCGCCGCCCGAAGTTTTTATTTCTAACATATATTCTTTTGGTACCATTACCGAATATTTAACCTGAATATTACTAAACGAAGAAAAGAAACTTGAACCTTTTTTTTCTCCTTTTACATATACTTCTTTTTCTTTCTTTTCAACTGTAAATTCTATTTTTCTTTCTGCCTTACTGTTACCATAAATTTTTACTGAAACTTCATTTTTATCCCAACATTTAACATCTACATCACCGCCCCCGCCTGCTGCTAAAAATAATTTTTCTCCGGGGTTTACTTCAAAACTTTTTTCTTGCAATAATTTTAAATCTTCGGCATTAATTACCGAGAAAATAAACATAACTAATAACAATATTTTTTTCATAACTATTTCTCCTGTTTTAATATTTAGACTTAAGTTTTTAAAAAAAGTTACGTTTATTTTAAATTTATTGTGAAAATAATTTTGTATTGTTATTAAGTCTTATTTTAAGTAATTTTAATTTTTATTTTATTATAAAATCCGGATTTAACATGAAATTATTCAGACTTTTATTAACAATAATTGTATTATTTACTTTATCGATTAATGCCAAAGAAATTTCAACAAATAATTGGCTCTATTTAGGTAATATTAACACTATTTTTAGCGATAATGAATCTACATTAAAACCAAGTTATTTGGATTTATCAAAAATTATTCCCATAAAAGGAAGCAACTTAACAATTAACGGAAATAGTTTTACATGGTTTGATAACCCGGATAATATTAAAATTTCAAATTGTTTGTTTTACGCCGGTACGTATTTTACCAATACTAATTTTGCCAATATTAAATTTAGCTTAAATACTAATTTACCTTTTGAATTTTATATTGACGGAAAATTACAAAAGTCTGAATATAATCCTAAAAAAGAAAATCAAGTTCCGTTTGAATTTAGTGTTAACTTGGAAACGGGAAAACATACCATTGTATTAAAAAGTTTATATACTAATAATAACCCCTCGTTTATTTTGACTGCAAAAACAGATAGTTTAAATAAAAATTGCGATATTAATTTTTCACACGATCCGCAGCGATATGTTACTTTTAGCGATTTATTGGATAACCCAAAAGTAAAATCTGTTTCGGTTTCTCCGAACGGTAAATTTGCATTACTAAGCATTTCCGAAAGGAATAAATCAAAAAACGGGAATGAAACCTATTTTAGACTTTTTGATATCAAAGATAAAAAAGAATTGATTGCCTTTCGATCAATATTAGACTTATCTTCGTTTCAATTTTCCGATGATGATTATATTGCGGCATATACTAAATCAGACAAAAACGGCACTAATCTTTATATTGCAAATTTAAAAACGGGCACTGCAAATATTTTACTTTCCGAAATTAAAGATTTCGGAGACTTCACTTGGTCGCCTGACGGAAAATTTATTGTTTATACAATTAAGAAAGATAAACCGACTAATACAACCGGATTAAAAAAGTACGACAATATGTCTGATAGATACCCATGGAGCAGCTCTTACTATTTGTTGCACTTTGTTGATGTTTCAAGCGGTTTTACTTATCAATTGACTAAAGGAACTGAATCGACTGATTTAAATTCAAT
>CALGLM010000286.1 GCA_937930275.1 uncultured Ignavibacteria bacterium | reverse complement strand
AAGTAACGGGCAAAGGGAAAATTCCCGTATTTAATGACTTGAAGAAAATGGTTTTAGTGAAATAATGTTAAGGGTTGAGTGTTAAAGTTTGAATAAAATAACTCGATACCGTTAAATTCATTCATGGGGGCGAGGAAATAATTCCAGCCCACGACAATAGCCCACGACAATAGCCCACGACTTCAGTCGTGGGTAAATAGTCACGTTGGTTAACGTAGGTTTTTATTTGGTACATTAGCTCCCCTTCAATTTTAATCCCCAAGTTTTACAATCTAAAACGGTAAATTGTTGTATAATAAGGTTAATTTCACTAAATTATTTTTATTTTTAATAATAATTAACACTTTATCTAAACTACAAATAGATTTTAACGATAATATAATTAATGAAAATTACTTTACTAAAAAGTGAAAAAATATTTTAAAACAATTACGAAGATGAAATGATACCACCAAAATCAAATATTAAGTGGAAAGATTTAGTATGCGGCAAAACAAAATTTAGTTTCGATTCTTTAGCATTACGAATATTAATGGGAAGAGTTTTACAAAGTACAAAAAATGATATGTCTCCTCAGAATATTGATAAATCAATATCCGAGCTCTATGACTTTTTTGTAAAAAATGAAAAAATTGTAAATAAAGATCTTGAAAAAATTTTTGGATAGGAGAACTAAAATGAAAAAACTGCATACATTACAAGAAACAATTGAAAAGATTAAAGCAGGCGAAAAATTAGTTATTGCCGGAGTTGAAGAATTACTAAAACAATTACCTACCGGAAATTGGATAGGAGGAACAATTCCGTATTTTATGGGTGATGAAGGAGGAGTTTACTCCACCGAATTATTATTAATTGAAAAATTACCTGATTATGTCGAAAATATTATGATTAAACAATATACTGATAAAACTATATCGTTATTTGCAAAAGATGAATTTACTAATGGTTTTTCTGTTATCTTAATTCCGGCATTTAGTAAAATACACGAAGAGTATGCAAAAAATTCAAATAATTATCAAAATATTTTTGATATTCCCATAATTGGTTGGATTACAGGAGTACCTTTAGATTTAATCGGTAAACAAAGCCCGAAAATATTTAACGGAACTAACAGTGAGTTTTCTGATTGCGAAGCGGTAGTTATGCATGTCGAGCTTCCGAGTACAAAATATGCGGTTATAGACATTGTTAACGTATTTAAGCAAGATGAAGGAGACGTTATTACATTCTCGGAATCAGGTTTTTCGGCAACAGAGTGCAACGTTAACGGCAAGATGATAAATTTAGCAAAATACTTAAAAGATAACCAAGTTGATACAAAACTGCCGCTTGTTGCTAATTATTATGAAACTATGATTAATGTAAGCTTTCAAAGCGTTTCAGAAGATAAAGTAACGTTTTATGCACCGGTATTTAAAGATGTTGAATATAAAATTGCGGCACCTGTTGCTAATTATGTTAATAGTTTTGCTTCAATAGTTGAAGCAGTAGATATTAAACCAGATTTTTCATGTAACTGTATTTTAAATTTTTTATATGCAGAGTTAGAAGGGAAAAAAACTGCAGATATTACCGGAGCAATTACATTCGGAGAAATTGCTTATCAATTATTAAATCAAACTATGGTATATTTATCTATTAGAGAGCACTAATTTATAAATTAACATAGTAATATAATCCCCTTTATCCCCCTCGTTTTGCTTATTTTGAGGGGGATATTTTGTATTAAAGATAATTAAATAAACTCAATCCGGTTTATTCGATTAAAAATCTCATGCTTTTTACTTTTTCAATTATAAATGAGTCTTTAACTGAAGAAATTAAATAATTAGGAAATTCGTTTCTTAATTTGAAATCCTTACGAATTTTATCAAAATTTTCTGAAGCATTACCGGATAACATCATCTGTTTAAAAGATTCGCTATCCGCATATATATCGTAAATATTATTTGTAATAAATAATAGGTTTGAATAAAAACTCGACTCGTTATTATAAGAGTAGTTATTTAAAACTTTTTCAAAAATAGGCGGTTCCCATGAGGGGCGGATATTTAAGAAGTTACACAATTGGTCATAAATCATTTTTGTACCTATTACTTTTCCTTCGTAAGTATATCCTGCAACATGAGCTGTTCCTATTTCAACTTTATTAATTAGCTGCGATAAACAATTCGGTTCGTTTTCCCAAACATCCAAAACGGTTAAATTTCCGTCTTTTTCAATTTTAGTTAAAAGGGCACTATTATCTATAACCGAACCTCGTGAAGTATTAAAAATTACTGCATCTTTTTTAATTAAATTAATATTTTGGTTATTAAGTAAATGAACGGTTTTATAAATCCCTGATTTATTTAACGGAACATGGAATGTGATAAAGTCACAACTTAATGCCTCTTCCAAAGAGTGAAATTTGTAATTGTAGTTTTCTGCTTGCAAGGGCGGGTCGTTTACAACCGGTTTTAATCCTATTGCTTTTGATAAAATCTCAACTTTTTTCCCTACATTTCCAAATCCGATTATTCCTATTGATTTGCCGGAAATATTTATTTTATGTTTATCGGAGATACTTAAAATGGCAGTAATAACATACTCTGCAACTGCATTACTATTACAACCTTTGGCATTAGCAAATTTAATTTTTCTTTTATTTAAGGCTTCAATATTTACATGATCTGTTCCGATAGTAGCCGTTCCTATAAACTTTATATTAGTGTTATTTAAAAGTTCGTTAGTAACATTTGTTACGGAACGAATTATTAAAGCATCAGCATCTTTAATAATTTCGTTAGTAATTTTTCTCCCTTCAGATAGAACTACATTTCCAAATTGTTCAAAAGCTTGCACTGCAAAAGAAACATTTTCATCAATAACAATTTTCATTGTGTTAAACCAATTTTTAATAATAATGATAAGTAAAATTACACTTTTTTGAATTTTTTTTAAAATTTTTTACAAATAAGTTTTTTTTATCTTAATAAATGTTTATATTATATAAGTAAATTAAACAGGATAATAAAGTACTATTATCATAATTAACATAAACGGGAGAAAATATGAAACAAAAAATCTTTTTAGCAGCATTTTTAAGCCTATCAGTTCTATTTATGGCATTTAGTTCAAGCCCTAAGGAAGATGCCAAAAAAAATAAATACTTAGGAGCAAATACATGTGCAAAGATGTGTCATAAAACAGAAAAACAGGGTGAGCAGTTAAAAATTTGGCAAGAAAGTGACCACTCAAAAGCGTATAAAACATTACTTAAACCGGAATCTGATGAAATATCAAAAAAATTAGGTAAAGGTGATAAAGCATCGGAAAGTGAATTTTGTTTAAAATGTCATGTTACGGGATATGGTTCAGACCCTACATTATTTGACGAAAAATATAGCAAAGAAGACGGTGTACAATGCGAATCATGCCATGGTGCCGGTTCTGAATATAAAACAATGAAAATAATGAAAGATAGACAAGAAGCAATCAAAAATGGTATGCAATATCATGAAAACAAAGAAGAATATTGCGTAAAATGCCACAACACTGAAAGCCCGACTTACAAAGAATTTAAATTTGAAGAAAAATGGGCAAAAATTAAACATTACGTTCCTAAAGAAAAATAAAATTTGAGCAAAAGATGAAAAAAACAATTTGCGTCCTTTTTATTTTGGTATTTGCAATATCAACAAAAGCACAAAATATTAACGGAAGTATAAGCTCGTCTGTTTATTCGTTTGAAAGATATGACGATTTAAACAATTCTGATAAGTATTTCAGAACATTTCAGTCATTATACTTAAATGTTAATAAATCTAACTTTAGTTTACGAACCCGTTTAAATTTGGAAGCCGATATTGCAAACAAATTAGATAATGACCCGCGATTAAGGTTTTACAATTTGTATTTTGAAGCTCGCAAAATTTTTGACGTAGCAACAATTAAAATTGGAAGACAACCTTTATATAATGTTGTTGCCGGCGGTATATTCGACGGTGCCTCTGTTGATGTAAAAACTTCTAAATTTACTATCGGAGGATTTTACGGAGGAAATGTACCGGCATATCAAAAATTAGAATTAATTGATAATTGGAGCGATAATTATATTTTGGGAGGTAAATTTACTTATTTACCGGTTGAAAACCTTAAAGTCGGATTATATTATATTGATAAAAACTTTAAACCACAAGATTACGAAGCGTTAAGACTTGATGCGGATAATAACCCGATTACTGTTTTAATACAACAAAAATCAAATCAATACCGTTATGCTTCTGCAGATATCTCTTATATTCAAGAAAAAGAATTTTCGGCATATTCACGTGTTGATTTCGATTTTAATGCTTTTAAGCCCTCCAAATTTGAATTAAGCGGTAGGTATGAAAAAATAGAAAACTTGGGTTTAAGTTTATATTATAACTATCGTTTACCTTATGTTAGATACAATTCTATTTTTGCAGTATTTGATTACGGAAATACTCAAGAAATTGAACTTGGCGGCGATTATAGAATAAACAATATATTTACTATTGTGGGAAAAGTTGCTAATGTAATGTATAAAGATGAAAATTCCCAAAGAATTACAATGGGCATTAATAGCGGTTACGGTAGTATAAGTTATCGTAAAAATATGGGATACTCCGGTGAAATGGATGCGTTTTCAATTTACGGTGCTTACAGCTTTTGGGAAGGTTTATTAACTCCGTCATTAGGATTTGGTTATACGGGATATAAGCTATCTGCAAACTCTCCCCAATATAACATTTCTACATTTATGGGCGGCGTAAATTATAGACCGATTAAAACTTTATCATTTGACGTTCAAACTCAGTACTTTAATAATAAAATATACAAAAACGATTTTAGAGTATTTTTAAAAGTGAACTATTGGTTTAACACAAACTTAAACATAATTTAATATGAAAATAAAAAATATTTACTTAGGACTATTTTACATCTTCGTATCGTTTGTAGTAATTTCGCTATTTAGCGGATATACTTACAGAACGGAGAATAAAAGCAATAGCGGTATTATTAAGTTTTCTCATAAAACACATGCCGGCGCTGTTGAATGTGCTACCTGTCATGCTAAAGTACCGGAATCGCAATCATTAACTGATAGGTTGATTCCCGAAAAAGAAGTTTGTGCGGGTTGTCATGATGTTGAAGATGAAAAAAACTGCGGTGTTTGCCATTATGAAGATGTTTTTGAACCATTGCAACAAAAAGTTAGCGGATTATATTTTAATCATATGCAGCACGGTGCAAAAAAAGATGATGATTGCTTAGTTTGTCACAAAGGAATTAATGAAGTTGATTACTCAACACAAGCAATAGGTGCAGTACCTAATATGGAAACATGCTATGCTTGTCACAATGTTGAAGGACCTGCATCTGCAGAATGTGCAGCGTGTCATAAATCTACAGTTAATTTAATTCCGGTTAATCATCAAACAGCAGATTTTAAGAAAAACCATAAAATATTGTATGCCAATAACCCGCAGTCATGTGCAATGTGCCACACTGAAGAATCATGCGATAATTGCCATAACGGTACTACAGGTATATCTTCGGCAAATACTAAAACAGATTTTTACGTTCCGTTTTCGCCTGCAAAAGGGAATAACATGGTAAAAAATCAACAGATTACACTTGTTCATGACCTTAATTACAAGTACACGCATGGTATTGATGCCAAATCAAAATCAACCGAATGTACTACTTGTCATCAACGCGAAACTTTTTGTGTCGAGTGCCATAGTTCTACCGGAGGTGATTTTGCAATGGGAGGAGTGGTACCGCATTCACACATGGTTAAGGGATTTGTAATGATGGGCGGATACGGTAGCGGCGGAGGCGAGCATAGTGTTTTAGCTAAAAGAGATATTGAAAGTTGTGCATCATGTCATGATGTGAACGGAGCCGATGCAAACTGCATTTTGTGCCATACCGATAATGACGGTATAAAAATGACAAATCCGAGAACGCACGCAAATAACTTCTTAAGTGATTTTGAAGGCGATTGGCATAGTGATAAAAATTCATTGTGTTATACTTGTCATACAGATCCTAATGCTCGACCTAACGGTATTGCCGGTGTAGGATTTTGTGGATATTGCCATGGTGCTAAATAATAGGGGACAGATAAAATATGAAATATAAAATCTTTTTAATTTGCTTATCATTTAGCATGGTATTATTTTTTGGCTGCAGCGATACAGAACCGGATATAACGGTGAATAATTCGCTTGGTGTACACGGTAAAGGATTTGCAGATCCTACATCAAATAATTTCCATGCTGCAACTTTACGTCTTACAAATTGGAAATTGGACGACTGCAAAAGCTGTCATGCGGCAGATTATTCCGGTGGTACAGCAATGGTTAGTTGTAAAAATTCGGGCTGCCATGCAAGCTCACGCGGTCCTGAAGCTTGCAATACTTGTCACGGCGATTTTAATAATTCTCAGCGTGTAGCGCCTCCGCGAGCAATAGGAGGAGCAATGCTAACTTCGGATAGAGGTGTCGGGGTACACACAACGCATGCTTATGATGTTAAAATTGCGGCTGCTAATTTAAGTTGTTATGATTGTCATCCGCGTATTACAGTTGTAGGAAGTTATGTTAAATCACATATTAACGGATTGCCCGCCGAATTAAGTATTAGCGGTTTGGCTTTAACAAAATCTAATACAGATAGTTCTTTTTCGCGCGATCCTAATAGAACCCCGTTTATTCCGAATCCGAGTTATGATTTTGGTAACGGTACCTGCAGTCAGGTTTATTGCCACGGATACTTTAAAAACGGAAATATTGATAATGTTGTATCATGGACAAAAGATCCGGGAGATAATCCCCGAATTAAATGCGGTAGTTGCCATGGTGATGTAGTTACGGGTAATCCTTTACCGACTGGAACACATCCGCAAGGTTCTTTTGCAAGTAATTGTAGCATGTGCCATACTAACGAAGTATCATATTCAAACAATACTTGGACTATAACCGATTCTACAAAACATATCAACGGTAAATTAAATATTTACGGTGCGGAACAAAGGTTATAATTTATTAAGGGGCTGTATCAAAAGTGGCTGTTAAGATAAATTGTCACGTTTTGAGATTAAGAACTTAACCTCGGTCCCTCTCTTCGGAAGAGAGGGATGACGGTTTGTGTGATTATAAGTGATTTTATTAAAAATAGTTACAACTTTACAAACAGATAAATATTCCCCTCTCTTATTCAGTATTCAGTTCAAGAGAGAGGGGTTAGAGGTGAGTTGATTTTTGCATTAAATTGGCTCTTTTTGTTTTGATACAACCCCTTTTTTCTTTTATTATTAATTTTTACAATAGGGAAGAAGGATTAGAAAAACTTAGGCACACATGATTAATATAAACCACTCCAATATTAAAGACTTTATTTTAGATAGCATTAGCGAAGGTGTTATTGCTGTTAATAAAGATTTTAAAATTGTTTATTTTAATTCTGCTGCCGAAAAAATAACCGGTTATTTACGAAGCGAAGTTAACGGTAAATTTTGTAAATACGTAATTAAACCCGGCGAATGTGCAAAAAACTGTCCGATAGCATTAGCATTAAAATCGAATAAAACAATAACCGATTTTAATTACGAACTGTATAAAAAATCCGGAATAAAAATTGATATTGTATTAAATTCGTCAATTCTTTATGATTCGTTTAATAATCCTTTAGGCGGCATTTTAACTTTTAGAGAATTATCCGAAGCAGAAAGATTACACCAAAGCTTAATTAAAGATTCTGATTATTACGGTATTATCGGAAAAAGTAATCAGATGACGGAAATATATGAACTGCTAAGCGAAATTACGGATAGTGACGCTCCAGTATTTATTACAGGTGAAAGCGGAACCGGTAAAGAAATGGTGGCAAATGCAATTCAAATTACATCTAAAAGAAAAAACAAACCTTATATTAAAATTAATTGTGCAGTATTTCCCCCTAATTTATTGGCTGCCGAGTTATTTGGTCATGTTAAAGGTGCGTTTACGGATGCGATAAAAGATAGACCCGGTAGATTTGAAATAGCTGACGGCGGAACAATTTTTTTAGATGAAATAGGGGAAATACCTGTTCAAACCCAATTACAATTATTACGAGTTTTACAAGAAGGAACTTTTGAAAGAATCGGGGAATCTTTAACTCGTAAAGTGAATGTAAGAGTAATTGCCGCTACTAACAAAAATATTAAAACAGCATTAAATAACGGAACTTTAAGAGAGGATTTATTTTATCGCCTAAATGTAATACCGGTGCATTTACCCCCATTACGTGAAAGAAAGTCGGATATTGTACCATTAATAAATCATTTTTTAACAAAATTTTCGTTGTTGTACAATAAACAAATTTCGGAATTAACAGATCAAGCTGCAGATATATTAATTAATTATCAATATCCGGGGAACGTTCGTGAACTTGAAAATATAATTGAATTTGCATTTGTAAGAACTGCTGCAAACAGCCCTATTGATATAAATAAATTACCTCCTTTTGTAAAAATAAATAATAAAACCGAACCTATTAAAGAAGAAAAAGAGTATAATGAATATTCCAAAAAGATTGCAAAAGATGTTTTGTTAAATTCTCTTGCAAAAAACAAGTGGAATAAAAATTTAACTGCCGAAGAATTAAATATAAGCAGAACAACTTTATGGCGGTTAATGCATAAATACGGACTGATTAAATAACTAATAGTTATATTATTGTAATATAAAAACAAAACCCTCTTTAACCTAATGTTAGGAATAAAGAGGGTAGAAAATTAAATCATTAAATGAATTATAACATGCTATTTATTATTTCTTCAGTTGATAAATAGGCTAATTCAATTTTATCAACAGATTTACCGCCCGCAGTTGCTAAGTGCGGTTTTCCGCCGCCGCCGCCGTCAACAATTTTAGCTAACGCACCAACAATTTTTCCGGCGCTTAATTTTTTATCTTTAATTAAATCATCGCTTACAACACAAACAATACTTGCTTTTTGGTCAATTTCGGAATAAAGCACACCTATTCCGCTTTTAATTTTGTTCCTTAGTTCATCACCAAATGATTTTAACTCATCCATATTCTCGGCATTAATTTTACCTTTATAAACATTAATTCCGGCAATTTCTGCAGAGTTTTTTAATACTAAGTCAATACCGCCTAACTTTTCTTTCAATTTATAATCTGCCAGTTCCTTTTCTAATTTACGCTTTTCTTCATTAAGCTGAGCGGCTAAATTATTTAATTTGGCTATTTCTATTTCTTGGTGTTCTATCAGTTTTTCTACACCCCTTCCGGTAACGGCTTCAATTCTACGTACCCCGCCGGCAATTGATGATTCGCTTATAATTTTGAACATGCCTATTTCGGCCGTATTACTAACGTGAGTACCACCGCAAAACTCCATGCTATAATTACCAAACTGAACTACGTTTACTTTATCACCGTATTTATCGCCAAAGAACATTAAAGCACCCATCTCTTTGGCTTTTTCAAAAGGAATATTGCGATGATGGTTTAGCTCTAAATTCTCCCGAATTTTTTCATTAACCATCTGTTCAATAAGTTTTAATTGTTCATCATTAACTTTTTCAAAGTGAGAGAAATCAAATCTTAATCTATCGGGTCCTACAAACGAACCGCTTTGTTTAACGTGTGTGCCTAAAACCGTACGTAATGCTTTGTGAAGTAAATGAGTAGCCGAGTGGTTACTCATAATATCTTTTCTTCTTTTTCCTTCAACTACTGCTTCAACTTCCTCACCTAACTTAGGAGGATTCTCGATTTTTTCCACTAAATGAATTATTTTGTTATTAACTTTTGTCAATCCGTTAATATTTATTTCAACACCATTATAAACTAATATTCCATGGTCATCAACCTGACCGCCCGATTCGGGGTAAAAGGGAGTCTTTTCTAACACAATAGCCGTAGCGTGTTCCAAATCTTTTATATAAACTACTTTTGTTTTTTCCGAAATTGTTGTGTATCCCGTAAAAAGTGTATCCGGTAATTGGTTAAAATCATCGCCAAAATCAGTTTGAACCGAAATATTTAATGCGGAAAGTTTTTCTTTTGTAACTTTTCTTGCTCTTTCTTTTTGCTCGGTCATTAAAGATTTAAATTTATCTTCGTCAATTTCAAGTCCTTTTTCTTTAGCCATAACTGCGGTTAAATCAACAGGGAATCCGAATGTATCGTATAATTTAAATACTTCTTCACCTGAAATTACGTTTAATCCTTTATCTTTAACTTGTTTTGCAGCATCTTCAAACAATTCAATACCTCTATCTAAAGTGGCATGAAAACTATTTTCTTCGGCTTGAATTATATTTTTAACTTTTTCTGAATTTTCAACTATTTCGGGGAAAATAGAACCCATATTATTAATTAAAGTGTCAACTAATTTGTACAAAAATGGTTCTGTTAAATTAATTTTTCTCCCGTATCGTGCAGCTCTGCGTAAAATACGTCTTAAAACATATCCGCGTCCTTCGTTACTTGGTGCTGCTCCGTCAGCAATTGCAAAAGTTAAAGTACGAATATGGTCAGCAATAACTCGCATTGCAATTTGGTGTTCTTCAACAAGATACGGAACCTTTGATATTTCCGAAATTTTATTAATTATAGGAGTAAAAACGTCACTATCGTAATTCGATTTTTTACCTTGAACAACTGCGCAAATTCTTTCAAAACCCATTCCCGTATCTACGTGCTTTGCAGGTAGTTCGTGTAGTTGTTTAGTAATATCACGGTTATATTGTATAAAAACTAAATTCCATATTTCAATACATTCCGGTGTTCCCGCATTAACCCATTTAGGGTTATCATAATCATCGCTTATGTTTATATGAATTTCGCTGCAAGGTCCACAAGGTCCGGTATCCCCCATTTCCCAGAAGTTATCCTTTTCGTCAAATTTAAGGATATGATTAGGATTTATATCAGTTTTTGTTTTCCATAGTTCTAAAGCTTCATCATCCGTTCTATAAACAGTAGCCCACAAACGTTCTTTGGGTAATTTCCAAACTTCCGTTAATAATTCCCAAGCCCATTCAATAGCTTCGGCTTTATAATAATCGCCAAATGACCAATTACCGAGCATTTCAAAAAATGTATGATGGTAAGTATCATGTCCGACTTCTTCAAGGTCGTTATGTTTACCGCTAACTCTAATACATTTTTGTGTGTCGGCTGCTCTTTTATAATCACGCTTCCCCGTACCCAAAAAAACGTCCTTAAATTGATTCATACCGGCATTTGTAAATAGCAATGTCGGGTCATCAAAAGGAACTACGGAAGCACTTTTTACTATGTTGTGGTGTTTCTTTTCAAAAAAATCTAAAAAACTCTGTCTAATTTCTTGCGATGTCATCTTTTCCCTTTAAAATTTTTTTTGACCTTAAATATAATATTTTTTACCGAATTTTTTTATTTGGATAATTAGTAAACATATAATATTTATTTTAAGTTTTAAGTTTTTTTATAAAAATATATTAAATGTTGATTTTTTAATAGTTTAGAGTTAATTTAAACAAAACAAAATTTAGGTAATAAAGTGGAATTAAAAAACTACTCGGATGTTAAGCTGATTGAGCTTACTTCAAAAAATAATATTTTAGGATTGGAAGAGCTATACAAAAGATATTCAAAAGTTTTATTCACTTTAATTAGTAAAATTTGTACCGAACCGGTTTTAGCCGAACAAGTATTAAAGCAAGTATTTATAATAATATTTAACAAAGCTAAACACTTTCCTATTGAATCGGATAACGTTTATTCGTGGATTCTTTTACTTGCCAGAAACAGAGCAGTAGATAGCTTACGTAGAAATAGGACAAGTGAAAGTATTGAAATAAGTTATGATGATGCTTTTGAAAATAAATACATTTTACCTACATTAAGCAAATATGTTGACGGATTAGATATTGAAACTGCTATTCGTATTGCTAATGATATGTATTCGGCATATTATAAACTGACTGATATGCAACGTAGAGTTATTGAACTTGCATTTTACGAAGGTTTTTCGATTAACGAAATTGCATTAAATTTAAAACTACCGGTTGAAGCAATTCGTTCTAAAATTATGATAAGTGTTTTTACTTTGCGCGATAAACTAATGAAAATAGATTCAAAAGATTTACCCGATAATAATTTGATATTTGAATTTATTTCGGCATTTAGTTTAGGCTGCTTAGATAGAAAAAACTACGATATGTTTCTTGATTATTATTTTGCGGGCAAATTAAGTGATGACGAATTAAGTGTTTTAGGTGTAATTCAAAATATTGTATCTTTAATACCGCTAAGCTTAGATCC
>CALGLM010000285.1 GCA_937930275.1 uncultured Ignavibacteria bacterium | reverse complement strand
GAATCCCGTTCATTTTTAGTTGACTTTGAGAATTTATAAAATTTAGATATGAAAAATATATTATTATCCATAGTTTTTATTATTTCACTAATTACGATTTATTCTTGCGTTGATAATGTTGTAGGTACTAACAACAGTACCCCTAAAATATCCATAACATCTCCGAAAAGCGGAGATAGCGTAAGAGTAGGAAAAAATAAAATTACTTATACAGCTTCCGATGTATCGGGCGGACCAGGTTTGCAAAAGTTTGAAGTATTTGTAAACGGAACGTCTAACGGAATTTTCACTATTGGAGATGACGGAACATTTCCGGAATTATACTTTATGATTGATTCGGTTTTGCTTAGAACAAAAGTTTCGTTAGCTGTAACAGTATATAATAAAAACAGTGTATATAAACAAAGTGATTTGATTTCGGATTTATATGTAAAAGAAAACACTGATCCGCCTGATGTACCTACAAATTTAACATTAAGTAAAATAAGCGAAACAGCAGTTGTACTGCTTTGGGAAGATAACGGAACAAATGAAGAAGCTTACGAAATTTGGCGTAGCGCAGGAACCGAAAATGCTTTCGGAAGCCAACCATATGTAACGCTACCTAAAAACAGTACTAACTATAGTGACTTTGGTTTATTAACTTATGTTACTTATTTTTATAAAGTACGTGCTAAAAACCAATACGGTAATAGTGCATTTAGTAATCAAGTAAGTACAACAGGGGGTACTTCCGGAGATTCACCAAGTAATCTTTCGGCAAGTGCTTTAGGAGCAACTAAAGTTTATTTACGTTGGAATGATAATTCTAATAATGAAAACGGATTTGAAATTCAAAGAAAAAATATTAGCCAAAGCACAAGTTGGGTTACTGTGGGATTAATTTCACCTAATAGCACCGAATTTACCGATCAAGGTTTATCCGCACGAAATACTTACACATACAGAGTTGCTGCATTATTAACAAGCACAAAAGCTTATTCAAATGAAGTAACCGTAACCACCGCAAATGCCGATATACCTGGACCTTCAAATTTATCTGCCGCATTTGATTATACTTCTCGTAAAGTAGTTGTTAGATGGAATGATAATACCGTACAAGAAATAGGTACAAAAATTGAGAGGAAAACTGCAAACGGTTCATATCTGGAAATTGGAGAAGTAGATGCTGACGTAAAGGTATTTTATGATTCCAATTATACGGCAAATACAACATATACTTATAGAGCAAGGCATTTAACTACTGAAGGTTTTTATACCCCTTACTCCAATGAAGATACGGCTTATATACCATTATTGCCTCCAAAATCACCTACTAATTTAAAGATTAGTGAAATTGTATCGGGAGTTTCATACTTTTTAACTTGGGTTGATAACAGTAATGACGAAACGGCTTTTGAAGTATGGCGTAAAGCACAAGTAAACGGAAGTTACGAATTATATCAGGTTGTTACAAAAAATTCTTTAACCGTGACTGATTTAAACCCGGGTATCATTTATTACTTTAAAGTAAGAGCTTATAAAGGAAGCCTATATTCAGATTATACTAATGAAGTTATTACACCGTTACAAAAACCGACTAACTTGGCTGGTACTGTACCTTCGGGACAGATTAGAGTTGATTTAACTTGGACTGATAACTCACAAAACGAAACTCGTTTTGAAATTGAAAGACGAATGACAGGTTCAATTAATTTTGAAAGAGTAGCTATAGTAGGAAATAATATTACAACTTATAGCGATAACGGACCGGGACTATACCGTGGTAATTCATACGAATACAGAATAAAAGCAGCTAACGATATAACGGCTTCGGAATACTCAAATATTATTCAAATAACAATTCCTTATTAATATGATAAACGACAGTTTTTTTGAATATATATTAAATAATAATGAAAATCCGACTATAATTTTTAGTTATGATTTATTGATATTTGGATTTAATAAAGAAGCTTCTGGATTTATTCCCGGATTAAAGACTAATGCAAAAATCACATCAATATTTAGTAAAAAAGATGCCGATTTAATTGTAACAACAATTAACGAATCTCTTAAATATGAATTAATTGTATTCAAAAAAGGGATGTTTTCGTTTGCCGAAGATGAAAACTTTGAAATTTTATGCTCTAAATTTTCATTTTACCAAAAAGAGTATTTTTTCTTTACATTTAATTACTATAAATATTCAAAAAACAGACTTGTAGTAACTGATTCTGAAGTATCCAGATTACCAATTCCTACAAAATTAGCAGAAATAGCTCAAACGTTGGTAAATTCGTTTCCTTATTCAATTATTACTAAAACAAAACTTGCAAATGAGATAGATAGTATTGACTATAAGGTTTGGATTAAAAACAGTGAACATAAATATGTATTGGTTAATAGTCCTTATGCCCAAAGAATTGGGACTCCCAAGGTTGAATTAGAAGGAGCCGATTCAACAATACTTTCTAAAACAACAGGTACAGAATTTGGACGTGATGCAGATTATTTTATATTCAATGCAAATATAAATGTTAAAATTGTAAACGAAAGAAAAACTACTAAAGGAGATAGAATTAGACTTGTTAAAATACCGATATTTAGCAATAATAGGGTATTAGGAATTGTAAATATTGCCGAGGATTTAGTATTCGAAAAAAATACGGATTCTGAGGAAACTTCAATTTCAGATTTTTCGGAAGTATTTATTGTTGACGAACAAAATAAAATTATTTCATATAATACAGAAACAAATTTATTATTAGATTTTTCAAACGGTGAAAATCTACATAAAAAAAATATTGCCGAAGTTTTTGATGACGAATTTGTATCGGAAATTGAAAGATACAGGAACAATTTTAGAGAACGTAAAGGACATAAATATATTTATCTTCACAGACAAAACGGTGAAGTCATAAACGAATATGAGGTATTATTTACCAAAATAATATCCGGCAGCATGGTTTCAGGTAATATAAGTATTAAAATAAAAGATTTGAAAAATAACTTAAATGACAAGGTTGTTATGAACGAAATGAATATTAACATTATTCCGCAACCGGTTTTTATTTACGAAATTGAAAATTTAAGATTTTTAGATGTAAATGATTCCGCGTTGAATTTATATGGATACAAACGAGCTGATTTTTTAAAGTTGGATCTAACCGATTTATATACTCCGGAAGATATACAAACTTTGTTGGAAACAACCGAAAGCATAAATAGAAATGATATATATACCGGTCCGGTCAGGCAAAAAAGAAGTGACGGAGCAACTATAACCGTAGAAATATATAAAAAAGATACAGACTATAGAGGTAAAAAGGCTCATATCACTTTTATAAAAAAAGCCGAAAATAAAAATTCTAACTCTTCTGATTCTTTTTATAAGACAATTACTGAAAATACAAATGACTTGGTTATTGTTTTAGATTCGGACGGATTTATCAGTTATACTAATAAATCTGTGATTGAAAAACTTGGTTATAAAAAAGGGGATTTAGACAAACGTCCTATGATAAGTTTAATTGCCGATGATAATAGGGGTAAATTTAACTCAATGGTATTAAATCAAAATCAACAAAATTCATTTGTTGTGGAAATAGATTTGAAAACCAAATCCGGAAATAGAATTAATACGGAAACAAATGTAACTCCGGTGTTAGGCAACAACGGACAAGTCGAAATTTATATTCTATTAATTAGTGTTAAACAAGAACCGATAATTAGAATTGAAAAAGAAATTATTGAGAAACCGAGTTCGAATATAGGATCGCTTGATTTAGACTTTTTATCACATTTGTTTCATGAAATTTTAACTCCTATTAATGTAATTAAAGGGTTTGCTCAAGAACTTTCAGAAAGTATAATAGACCCGACTGAAGAACAAGAAGAAGCCATTTCAATTATTAATGAGAACCAAAAACTATTAATGCGAATTTTGGATAATGCTTCCGAATATGTTGCATTAGAAACCAAACAAATCGAAGTATTTCCGGAACAAGTTGTGTTTATAGAGATAATTGAAGATTTACAGAATAATCTAAAAGAATTATCCGAATCTAAAAACAAATCGTTTGCTTACGGTAAAATTTCATCGTCTTTGACAATTCAGACTGATAAATATAAACTTGTAACGTTACTTAATCTGTTTCTTACTTTTGCAATTAATAATTCTAAGGAATCAAAAATATATATTTCGGCTTATTCTCTAAATCAAGATGAAGGAATTATTTCTTTAAAAGACGTAAATTCGGGAATTACTCCGGAATTATTAAAAAAGATGAAGGAAATATTGACGGCTAACGAAGAAACGGTAAGACGTAATTACGGAATTTCTCGATTCACTGTTAGATTGTTGCGTAAAATTTTATATCTTTTAAGCGGTCAGGTTGAAGAAGTTACCAGAGCCGGAAAAATTATGGAGATAGGGATTAAATTTCCGTTAAAATATAATTTTAGAGTTTTGGAAAATATTAACTCGGCGTTTGAAAAATCACTTTCTAAACAAGAAAAGACTTTTGTTCCCGAAATAGAAGAAAAACCGATAATAAAAGAAGATAGACAAGTTTTGCAAGAAATTTATTCAAAACCGACAGAACCCGAATTTAATTTTATTCCTGAAGTTCAGCCGGTTTATATTCCACCCGCAATAGTTGAAGAACCGGTTGTAACTACTCCTAAACCATCATCTATCGAAATGCCCGAAAAACCGATTGAAAAAAAATTTGATATGAGTAATTATAGTTGTTTGTACCTTGAAGATCAAACAGATTCCCAAATTTTATTCAAATCACAAATGAAAGATTTAAGATCAATTGAATTTTCTGTTTCATTTGAAGATGCTATACCTCTATTAGAAAAAAACAAATACGATTTTATTGTAATGGATATGAACCTACAAGGTGAATATAACGGCTTAGACGCACTTCGTTCAATTCAGAGAATGCCCGGGTACAAATCAGTTCCGGTTATTGCTGTTACTGCATATGTGTTACCCGGAGATAGAGAAAAATTTATTGTAGCCGGTTTTAGCGATTTTATTTCAAAACCGGTTATGCGAGATAAATTAGTTGATGTTTTAAAACGAATTTTTATTTAGTTTAACATTAATAACCAACCTTTAAAATTATCTTTTCATACAAACTCCTCTCTCTACAAGAGGGGAGTTTCCATTTTGCAAAAAAATCTAAATTAATTAAATACATTTTATTTAACATCACTTAATTGATGTACTATTTTAAATTTTGCAAAATATTATATCGGTTATTGACTTATTACAAAAAAAAATGTAAATTTACCATACAAATGTATGGTATTTGAATATGTCCAAAAACATAACCGAAAAACAAAAAGCAATATTAGATTACATAATAAAAGTAAAATCTAATAACGGAAACATGCCGACTTTAGCCGAAATAGCAGAGTATTTTGGTTATAAAAATCGTTCAACCGTAAAACAACAGCTTGAAGCCTTAGAAAATAAAGGTTATATTAAACGTAATAAAAAACTTTCACGCGGAATTGAACTTACCATTGAAGATAAGTTATTTATTTCACGCCCAATTTTAGGTGAAGTAGCTGCCGGTAATCCATTAACCATATATCCCGATTCTATTGATACTATCGAACTTCCCACTATTGTAAATTTACCGGGTGATTCGTTTTTGTTAAAGGTTAAAGGGGATAGCTTAAAGGATGCTTATATTTTTGATAGCGATATAGTTATCGTAAATCCAAATATTATTCCTTTGAACGGACAAATTGTAGTTGCCGTTTTAGAAGATTCAGCAGTAGTTAAACGCTATTTTAAATATGAAGATAGGATAGAACTTCATTCCGAAAATATTGAATATAAACCTATTATAATAGAAAAAACCGGTCTCAAATTTATTATTGTGGGAGTAGTTATAGGTATTTATAGAAGTATGGATAAAAAAGCAATATAAAATAGGAGCAAAAAATGAAAAAGTATATTGGGTACCTTGAAAGTGCTATAGGAGTGTTAGAAATTATATGCACTCAAACAAAATTGGAAGAAATAAATTTTGTTGAAAATAAGGGGAAAGACGAAGAAAACGAATTATTAAAACAAACGAAAAAACAATTAATTGATTATTTTAACGGAACACGAACTACTTTTGATATACCTTTATTGTTAAACGGAACAGATTTTCAAATACAAGTATGGCAAGAATTGCAAAAAATACCTTACGGAAAAACTGTTTCGTATAAACAAATAGCCGAAAATATCGGTAATCCAAAAGCTGTTAGAGCGGTAGGCTCGGCAAACGGCAAAAACAAAATTCCGATAGTTATTCCTTGTCATAGGGTTATAGCAAATAACGGAAAGCTTGCGGGTTATGCAGGCGGAACTTGGCGAAAAGAGAAACTTTTAGAAATTGAAAAAATTTCATTATAAATCGGAAACAAGAATTTATGGTTATTCAAAAAGCTATCACAATTAAGCAAAAAAAACGTGGTTTTACCTTAATTACCGATGAGATATTATTTAACATACCGGAGATAAAAAATATTTCAGCCGGCATATTAAATCTGTTTATTCAGCATACATCAGCATCGTTATCCTTAAATGAAAATGCGGACCCCGATGTACGTGTTGATATGGAAGCATTTTTTAACAGAGCAGTTCCTGACGGCTCGGGTTATTTTAGCCATACTTGTGAAGGAAATGATGACATGCCTGCCCATGTTAAATCATCTTTATTAGGTGCTTCAATAACTATCCCTATTACTCAAGGCAGATTAAATTTAGGAACTTGGCAAGGAATTTATTTAGGTGAACACCGAAATTACGGCGGCAACAGAAAACTAATTGCAACTATTTTTTATTAATTTGTTATGGAACAAAAATCATACATTGGAACCGCAGGCTGGTCGTATAAAGACTGGGTTAACAGTTTTTATTATTCAAGCGCAACGAAGGAATACGATTGGCTTAAATTTTATTCTGATTATTTTAATACTGTAGAAGTTAACTCCTCGTTTTATACTTATATTAAAGCGGAAATAGTAAAAGGCTGGATAGAAAAAGTAAAAAACAACTCCGATTTTTTATTTAGCATAAAATTAAATCAGGACTTTACACACAAGCGTGAATTTAGTTTACAACAATCTAAGTATTTTGAATATAATTTGGATTTACTTAATAGAGCCGAAAGGTTGGGGGCTTTATTAATGCAATTTCCTTACTCTTTTGGCTTTAACGATGCTAATATTAATTATTTAAGTAAATTGTTTGAAATATTTCAACCATATAATAAAATTTTGGAAGTTAGACATAACTCCTGGAATAATAAAGATGCCGTTCAGTTTTTAATAGAAAATAAAGTTAGTTTTTGTGCCGTTGACCAACCTAAAGTTGGTGCTTCTTTACCCCTTATTCCTTTTGTAACCGGAAACATACTTTATTTACGCTGTCATGGTAGAAATGTTGATGGTTGGAAGGAATCGATAAACAATTTCGGTAAACCGCAAACATATAACGAACAGAACGAAAGATATAAATATTTATATTTGCCAGGAGAAATTACCGAAATTGAAAATAGTTTACGTGAAGTTTATGATAAAGTAAAAAAAGTTTTTGTTATACTTAATAACCACCCGACCGGCTATGCTGTTGCAAATGCTTTTGAGTTTATGTACTTACTGAATAACCGAATAAAGGTAAAAATACCGGATACTACATTAAAAACTTTTCCTCGTTTAGAAAAAATAAAAGCTTAATGCCAAATGCGAATAATTTTTCATTTAGACTTGGACGCCTTTTTTGTTTCGGTTGAGCGTATTATTAACCCCGATTTAGAAGGGAAGCCCGTTATTGTGGGTGCAGACCCAAACGGCAGGGGAGTTGTATCTGCCTGCTCGTACGAGGCAAGAGAATTTGGGCTACACTCGGCAATGCCCATAGGTCAAGCATATAGACTTTGTCCGCACGGAATTTATTTGCACGGTCATTATAAAGAATACGAACGTTATTCCGAAGCTGTCGAAAAAATTTTAAAAAAATATGCTCCGATTATAGAGCAAGCTTCTATTGATGAATTTTATATGGATTTTACCGGGACTTCCAAAATTTACGGCAATTTACTGCAGTTTGCCAATAAATTACAGAAGGAGATATGGGAGTTTTTACGTTTACCTTGCTCAATTGGTATCGGCACAAATAAAACTATTGCCAAAATTGCATCGGATTGTTATAAACCAAAAGGAATTACTTACGTTATACCGGGTTTAGAGAAAGAGTTTTTAGCAAATATGCCGCTCGAAACCATACCCGGGGTAGGTAAGGTTACAATTAAACACTTTAATGAAAAAGGTTTTTATAAAATTAAGGATATAACATCTATTCCTAAAGAATATTTTTCGGTAACTTTTGGAAAATCGGGAATTGATATTTGGGAAAAGGCTAACGGGCACGGTAATAATATTTTAAGTATATCTCATATCCGAAAAAGCTTATCAAAAGAAACAACTTTTGATACAGATGTTACCGATAAAAACAAACTTCAACAAACACTCTTTGAATTAAGCGGTAAGGTTTGTCAATTATTACGTGATGAAGATTGGGTTGCCTGTACAATAACCTTAAAATTACGATATACTGATTTTGTTACCGTAACAAGAGCAAAAACATTAAAATATGCAACCGATTCAGACGATATTATTTATTCAACTATTTTACGCTTATTTAAAACTGAATACACAAGAAGGGTAGGAGTACGTTTGCTTGGAGTAGCTTTAAGCAACTTAAGGGAATACGCCGAACAAGATACAATTTTTGAAGATGCCGAAACAATGAGAAAAAGGATGTACAGAGCCGTATCTAAAATTAGAGACAAGTTTGGTTTTGATTCAATAACGGTAGGTAAGTTTTAAAAATGTTTTCACTTCATACTCATTCTAATTTTTCGTTATTAAACGGTGCAATTACAATTGAAAAACTAATTGGATTTGCAAAAAAAAGCGGTTCCGGATATGTAGCTCTTACTGATGAAAATGCAATGAACGGTTTAATTAAATTTGCAAAAATTGCATCTGCAGAAAAAATAAAACCTATTTTAGGTTCGCAAATTAAAGATGAATACCACAGCGTTATATTAATTGCAAAAAATAATGCGGGCTATAGCGAAATATGCAAAATAATTACCGCAAAAAAGCTAAAAGACGAATTTTCGATAATTGATATTTTATCTAAAATTTCGACAAACATATTTGTACTAATCAATTCAATTCAATTATTTCAGTTATTAAACGAACGAGGTATTAATAATGAAAATTTTTATGCAGAATTGATTAGTACCGAGAAAGCAAAAAAAAATACACGCTTATTATTTAATTATGCTAAAGAGCATAAAATTAAAATAATGGCTTCTAACCCCGTATATTTTGAAAAAAAAGAAGATTATATAGTACATAAAGCATTAAATGCAGTAAGACTTAATAAAACAATTGCAAACTTGAACGATGACGAAATAGAAGACCCTGAATACTATTTAAAAAGTCCTGAAGAATTGACCAATATATGGAAATCCGTACCCGAAGCAATGTGGAATACGGATGATATAGCCCAACAATGCAGTGTCGATTTTGAATTCCACAAATACAAGTTTCCGGAATTTAAATTAAATTCGGATGAAACTCCGTTTTCATACCTATGGAAAGTAAGTTTCAGGGGATTATCAGAAAGGATAAAACCAATAACGGAAAAAGCCGTAAAGCGTTTACAATACGAATTAGAAGTAATTGACGAATTAAGATTTTTAGATTATTTCTTAGTTGTTTGGGATATTGTTAGAGAAGCCAAAACACGAAGGATGGTGAGTATTGGCAGAGGTTCTGCGGCAAATAGTTTAGTTGCTTACTGTTTAGGTTTTACACAAATAAATCCGATTTATCATAATTTATATTTTGAAAGATTCTTAAATAGAGGACGTTTATCGCCCCCCGATGTTGATTTAGATTTTTCATGGAAAGAAAGAGACAGATTAGTAAGATATATTTTTGATAAGTACGGATACGATAAAGTTGCAATGATATCTACCACGGTTACTTTTAGAGCTCGAAGCGCTTTTAGAGAAATAGCAAAAGCATTTGGAATTTCACAAAGTGAAATTTCGAAACACAGCAGATTTATTCCCTGGACAAGTGCGGAAAATTTACCCATATTAGCACAGAAATTTCCCGAATCAAAAAACTTGAATTTTTCTACTGAGCCTTGGAAAAGTATAATTGAAATAGCATCAAAAATAGCCGGATTTCCACGACACTTAAGCATTCACCCAAGCGGAATTGTAATAACCAAAGAACCTATTACTAATTATGTTGCTTTGGAATACGCCGGCAATAAGGGCTTAGGAATAATAATTACACAACCCGATATGTACTCAATAGAAGAGTTAGGTTTAATTAAAATAGATTTGCTTAGTCAGCGTTCGTTAGGGGTTTTACGTGATACACTTGATAAAGTTGAGAGGTTACATAGAGTAAATAATACGGGCAAAAATAATACTTTTGTTAAACCCGCCAACATATTTAAATTGAATACAAGAGACTAAAATTTAAATAAGATATTTTGGGATTAATTATATTTTATGTATTTTTATGTTATATATTTTTTTAATTATGCAAAATTACATATAAATATGTTTTCTTAAATTTAAGATAAAAGAACCTTTTTTTCTAATAAATAATAGACACAAAAAAATAAAGCGATAATATATCTTAGAAAAACAGTAAAAAATTAAAGGATAAATAGGTCTTAAACTTGGCTTGATTTTTGAATAATAAAACAAACTTAATAAATAACTTAATTAAAAAGTTGGGGTACATTAATGGAAAGAAAAAAAATAACAATTGACGGAAATGAAGCCGCAGCGTACGTAGCATATCATAATAGTGAAGTAATAGCAATTTATCCTATTACTCCGTCATCGGGTATGGGCGAATTATCCGATGCATGGGCTGCTCAAGGTACAAAAAATATCTGGGGTACAGTTCCGTCAGTATCTGAGTTACAGAGTGAAGGCGGTGCCGTTGGTGCAGTTCACGGAGCATTGCAAAGTGGTGCGTTAACTACTACTTTTACGGCTTCGCAAGGTTTGCTACTTATGATTCCTAACATGTTTAAGATTGCCGGTGAATTGACTCCTACTGTTTTTCATGTTAGTGCGCGTTCTATTGCTGCTCAAGGTTTATCAATTTTTGGTGACCATAGTGACGTAATGGCAACTCGCCAAACAGGTTTTGCATTATTAGCTTCAGGCTCGGTTCAAGAAGTTATGGATTTAGCAGCAGTTGCACACAAAGCTACATTAGAATCAAGAGTACCGTTTATACATTTCTTTGATGGTTTTAGAACTTCGCACGAAGTTAATAAAATTGAACAATTAAGTGTACAAGATTTAAAAGAAATGATTGATGATAAATAT
>CALGLM010000284.1 GCA_937930275.1 uncultured Ignavibacteria bacterium | reverse complement strand
TTTAATAATTACTTATATCTACTAAGGCATTCAAAAGAATTAGCTTTAGATATCATAGGCTTAACTTTTTCTGAAGCATATACTCAAGAAAAAGACCAGATACTATTTAAAATATCGGGCGATTTTAATTATCCTGATAGACATCTAATATTTTCAACAAAACCAAGTTCTCCTACTTTTTATATTAAAAATGAACACAAAAAAGCAAAAAAGAACGTAATTAACTTTTTCACTAAATTTTTACCCGCAAAAATTATTGATATTCAATTTTGCAAATCTGATAGAATTCTTAAAATAATATTATCATCTTCAATATTATATTTTTATTACTCGGGTCCCAAAACTAATTTAGTTATTATAAACAATTTCGACATTGAAAGCTTTAAAAAAGTCGAAAAAGAGCTTTTGGGAGAAAAATCAAATAATCTTAATGAGCTTAGCTATTATAAAGTTAATGAAAAATTTGAAATTAAAGATGAAAAAGAGTTTTACGAAAACAAAACTTTTAAATTAATTGCCGAATTACGCTACAAAATTACCGACTATAATTTTACCATTAAAAAGGAAATTATAAAGTTAATTAAAAATGATGATATATCGGTTTTTTGGGATAAGAATTTAAGTAAAATTTCATTTTTACCAACCAATACTATTTCTATTGATCATATAGATAGTGAACGAATTTTTAAGGATGTTAATAGCGCAATTATTTATTACCAAAACTTAACTTTTAGAACAAAAAAAATTATAGATATACGACAAAAAATTACAAAATTTGTTGAAAAAGAACTTGAAAGATTAAGCGAAAAACTTAATAATTTAACAAAAAGAATAAACGAAGGAAATAAAGAAAATTTATATAGATATTTTGGAAATCTATTATTAACTAATTTATATAATTATAAAAGAATTGATGAAGAAACAGTATCGGTTTTTTGTTATGAAAAAGATGATTATGTAAATATCAAAATAAAAAAGGATATTGATATTAAAAAAAACATAGATTTTTATTTTGAAAAAGCTAATGCAGAAAAGATTAATTATGGTAAATCTATTGAACTTTTTAATACTAAAAAAGCTGAATATGAGAGTCTTTTGAAATACAAGAACATAAATTTTGATACAAAATCAGTAGAAGAGCTTGAACAATTAATTAAAGAGTTAAAAATTAACATGAATAGCACAAAAGAAAAAGAAACCGAAGATAAATTTAATTTTAAAGTTTACTTAATTGAAGGCAAATACAAATTATTTGTAGGAAGAGATAGCACAAATAATGACCTTTTAACTACAAAATTTGCAAAACAAAATGATTTCTGGTTTCATGTTCGAGGTACTTCGGGTTCACACGCCGTATTGCGTGTCGAAAACTTAAAAGAAGCAATCCCAAAAAATATTTTAAAGATAGCGGCATCAATAACTGCATATCACAGTAAAGCCAAAACAGCCGGAATAGTTCCGGTTGTTTATACTTTAAAGAAATATGTAATTAAGAAAAAAGGAATGAACGTAGGTCAAGTAGCACTATTGAAAGAAGATGTTTTACTTGTTAAACCTGAAATTCCTGTTAATTGTGAGTATTTATCGGAAAGCGATTAATCTTGTAACTTAATATATAAATTGTTATTTTTTCAGCTTACATTTATTAAATTATTGTAATGAATATTTATTATAAAAAATTATTTTTTGTTTTGCTGTTATCCGTTTTAATCGGAATT
This sequence comes from uncultured Ignavibacteria bacterium, assembly GCA_937930275.1. Classification (GTDB taxonomy): domain Bacteria; phylum Bacteroidota; class Ignavibacteria; order Ignavibacteriales; family Melioribacteraceae; genus JAEXOD01. The sequence continues at coordinate 7,294 of CALGLM010000284.1, read as the reverse complement.
ATTTATAATTTGTATAAAAATCACACATTTTATAATTCAATTGACTCAAAAAGTGAATTAACAAATCAACAGAGCAATACTTTACTTGAAAAAGCTAAGATAATTCGCTTAATTAACTCTTCCGAGGCTAAAGACTTTTTTAATAAAAACGATGCATTATTTTTGGACGCACGCGACTCATGGGAATATTCTGATTCTCATATCCTAAATGCAGTAAATATTCCGGAGTATAATTTTAATCCTAACAACCCAATAATAAAATTATTAGATAAAAATGGTATATATATTACCTATTGTAGTGCTTCTGATTGTGATTTAAGCAGGAATTTAGCAACAAAGCTTAAATCAATTGGATTTAAGAATGTACTTGTATATTCGGAAGGTATTGAAAAATGGATTGAATTAAGATACCCCCTTTTTAGGAAATAAATATGAAATTTTTAGACAATAAATATTTTTTATTTTTTTTACGATTCATTTTAGGTATAGTATTTGTATTTGCAGGAATTGAAAAAATTGCTGCCCCTAATGCTTTTTTTACTTCAATAATGAATTATCAAATTTTTGGTGCATTTCTTTCTAATATCATCTCGGTTGTTCTACCATGGATTGAATTAATTACAGGAATTTTATTGATTTTTGGAGTATTTTTAAAAGAAAATTTGACTATATATATGGTCCTATTAATTGTTTTTAATTTATTAGTAATTTCTGCCATGATAAGAGGACTAAATATTGATTGCGGTTGTTTTGGAGAAGGAGGAAATATAAAAGTAGGTTTTTCTAAACTTGCAGAAAATTTTGGCTTATTTTTTATAGCTCTTTATTTATTTTTAAATGTTAATGATAGTTCGTTAAATGAATAAAATTAATTTTAATGAAATTGATAAAATACTGCTAATTAAATTACGCGGAATAGGAGATGTTGTTTTAACAACTATTGTTTTAGATAACATTAAGTTATTTTTACCGAATGTTAATATTGATTTTTTAACCGATTATCCGAGTGTACCCATTTTAAAACCACTCCTACAGATTAATAAGGTTATTCCTTTTGATAGAAAAAGCATTATAAATAGAATAAAACTTTTTTTTGAGATTAGAAGACGAAAGTATGATTTAGTTATAGATTTTTTTTCAAATCCTGTAAGTGCTCAAATAACCTATTTCAGTAAAGCAAAGTATCGTGCTGGATTTCCGTATAAAGGACGTGCTTATGCGTATAACATATACGGACCATTTGAAAGAGGAAAGTTACACGCTGCAAATTTACACTTGGAATTATTAAAAGATGCCGGAATTCCAATAACAAGTAAAAATTTACATGTCGGCATAAATTTAGAAGATGATAAGTTTGCCGAGAACTATTTCCGTGAAAACTTTAGTAATTCCGAAAATGTTTTTTGTATAATACCCGGGGGTGGTTGGCAATCAAAAAAATGCGATCCGATAAAATTTGCCGAAATAGCCGATGAATTAATTAGACTTTATAACAAAATTAAAATTCTAATTTTATGGGGACCGGGTGACAAATCCGAAGCAGAATTAATTAAAAAATATATGAAACGGGATTCTGTACTTGCTCCAAGCACTTCATTGGGTATTATGTCTGCTATAATTAAAAGATGTAGTTTAGTAATTGCAAATGATAGTGGTCCAATGCATATTTCCGCCGGATTAGGTATTCCTACTCTTTCGATTAATGGTCCTACAGATCCACGTTTACAAGGTCCTTTTGGAGAAAATAATGAGTGGGTAAGACATGAAGACTTGGACTGTATAGGTTGTAATTTGTTGGAGTGCCCAAAACAACACCAATGTTTTATTGATTTACCGATTACAAAAGTCATGCAAAAAATTGAATCTTTAATTATTAAAAACAAAATAACATTAAAATGATGAAAAAACTCGAAATTTTGTTAAAAAAAATCATTTTATATTTATTTTTAAAATATCACCGGAAAAAAAATAGTGTAAATAGCATAGAAGATTTTACTAATAAAAAGGTATTGTTTATTAGATTGAACAGAATAGGTGATGCTTTGGTTACAACTCCCCTACTCTTTTTATTAAAGTCTAAGCTAAATTTAATAATTCATGTTTTAGCAGATAAAAAGAACTACTTCGTTTTTTCCGGACAAAGTTTTATTGATAAAACATATGTATTTAATAAAGGATTAACTGGGTATAAAAAATATAAAAAGATATTAAATATTGAAAAATATGATTGTGTGGTTGATTTACATGACGATACATCAGCTACAGTTAGTTTTTTATTAAGTATGGTCTCCGATTCTTTAGTTTTTGGTCTAAGAAAGAATTATTTAAATTTGTATTCAAAAACAATTGAACGACTTGATAGTTCAAAATTTCACGTTGTAGAAAGAATTACTGAAATAGCTAAACTATTTAACTTGTCTTATAATAAAGAAGAACTTAATATTAAATACGAATATACAAAAGACGATATAGAAAACGTTAATGAATTTTTAGGACAAGCATATAGCGAAACAAAACCGCTGATAGGAATAAATATTATTGCCGGAAATAGGTCTCGTTTTTGGGGAATTAATAGATTTTCTGCATTAATTGATTTCTTGCAGAAATATAACGTTAATATTTTAATAATTACTACACCAAAAGAGATAAAAACCGCATATGATATTTCCGGAAGTAAAATACCGATATATTATTCTAATAAATTCACACGAATCTCAGCTCTTGTATCGAAATTAGATTTTTTATTTACACCGGATACATCTATTGTGCATTTAGCTTCAATTTATAACATACCGGTATTCGGAATTTATGTTAAATACAATACAAATGATATTATTTGGTACGCGTATAAATCCATGCATGACGAATTTATTACGGAAGAACCGAATTTTGATAATTTAAGTTATGAACTAATTGAACCAAAATTTAAACATTTTTTTGAGAAGATAATTAATGGAAAATAGTATTTATACATGTAAAAATTTTAACGGGTACAAACCTTGTCATTCAGATCATAATTGCTACACTAATGGTTGTAAGCAACATAATCCGATGGGAACAAAAATATTGATAATTAATTTAGATGCTATGGGTGATGTTGTGATGACAACTGCTCAGTTACACGGCATAAAACGTAAATATCCCGTTTCAACAATTTATTGGATCACTTTAAAAGTATCTGCTCCAATTTTACAAAATAATCCGCTAATAGATAAAGTATTTAATTATGATTTTGAAACATTATCTATTCTTCCGTTTATCAAATTTGACGTTGCAATGAATGTTGATAAATCCTTACGTTCGGGTGCATTATTAATGTCGGTAAACTCAGATGAAAAACTTGGTTTCGGAATTGATGAAAACGGTAAAATCATTCCTGTTAATCCTGAAGCTGAGTATAATTATTTACTTGGAATGGATGACCATTTAAAATTTAAGGTAAATCAAAAGACCGGACAAGAATATCTTGCAGAAACCTTTAAATTAAATTACCAAAAAGATGAATATGTTTTTTATTTTACCGATGATGAAAAACAGTTTATTGAATCATATAAAGATGAAATTGGAATTTTACCAACAGATAAAATTATTGGTTTTAATACGGGATGTTCCAATTTGTTTCCTAATAAAAAAATGACTGTTGAACAACATATAACTTTAATAGATAAGTTCTTGTCTTATAACGATTACAAAATAATGCTACTGGGAGGTCCGGAAGATTCGGAAAGAAACAACCAAATTGCAGCAAAATTTGGAAACAAAGTAATTAATACACCTACAAATCACGGAATTAGAAAGGGAGCTTGCTATGAAAGTGTACCTCAAGTAATTATTACAGGTGATTCTTTTGGAATGCATTTAGCTATTGCATTAAAAAAACATGTAATTGCTTGGTTCGGATTAAGTTGCTGGACTGAGATTGAATTATACGGAAGAGGAGTTAAACTATTCCCTGAGAACTTAGATTGCGCTCCATGTTGGAAAAAAATATGTCCCAAAAATCTTGAATGTATAGCTCAAATTAATTTAGATAGAATAGTTGAAGAAGCGATATTATTTTTTAATTCTAAAAAATGAGCAATTTAACGGAATATCAAGAAAAACTAAATCGTCCGTTAGTACTTGACGGCGCATTAGGTTCGTTACTTCAACAATCCAAAAATAAGTTTGACAAGTACATTTGGAGTTCAATATTAAATTTAACTGACCCAAAAACTGTTATTAACCTACATAAAAAGTATATTGAAGCCGGTGCAGAAATTATTACAACCAACACTTTTAGAACAAATCCTATTGCAGTAAAACTATCAAATTTTAATATTTCAATTGCTAAATTTGTTAAAAATTCTGTTAAGCTTAGTAAAATTGCAATTGAAAAAAATGATATTTTTATTGCCGGATCAAATGCTCCTGCCGAAGATTGTTATCAAAAAGAAAGAAATATATCTTTTAATGATTTAGAATTTAATCATAAAAAACATATTGAATTGCTTTTTGAAAGCAATGTTGATTTTATACTAAACGAAACTCAAAGTCATTTTGACGAAATAAAATTAATCTGTAATTTTTGTTATAATAATAAAATTCCATATGTAATTAGTTTATATTCCGAATCAGGAGAAACTATTTTAAGCGGAGAACCCCTTTCAGAAGTTTATGATTTTATTATTAATTTTTCTCCTTTGGCAATTAGTATCAACTGTGTTTCAAAAAGCATATTTGAAAAAATCGATAATACTTTACTAAAAAAATATAAAAATGGTTTTTATCTAAATATGGGGAATGAAAATAGAGAAGGAGATTTTAATAATTTAATTTCTCCGGAAGAGTACAAACATTTAGTAAAAAAATATATTAACAATAGCACATTTTTTATAGGGGCATGCTGCGGTTCAAACCCAAATCATATAAATAAAATAAGAGAATTAGTTAATGAAATTAATTGAAATAAATGCACTTGCAAAAATAAACCTTGGACTAAACGTTGTTGCTAAAAGAGAAGACGGATATCATAATCTGGAAACATTTTTTTACCCACTATTTGATTTATATGATAAAATACATATCTCAAAAAGCGATTCATTTTCTTTTAAGTGCAACAATAAGCTAATAAATGATGATAAAAATAATTTAATAATTAAGCCGATAAAAACACTTGAAAATTTGTTACAAACGAGATTTAATATTGATATTTATTGTGAAAAAAATATTCCGCTTGGAGCAGGTTTGGGCGGAGGAAGTTCTGATGCTGCAGCTATGATAATTTCGTTAAATGATATGTTTGGATTGCAATTAAGCAAAGAAGAGATGATTAAAATTGCATTAGAAATAGGAAGTGACGTCCCCTTTTTTATTAAAGCTAAACCAAGCTATGCTACCGGAAGAGGAGAAAAATTGGAAATAATTGATTTTTACTTAAATTATCCGATCCTTTTAATTAATCCGGGTGTTCATGTATCAACTAAAGATGCATTTTCCGATATTAATCCCCAAAAACCTGAATTTGATATTAGAACTTTATTTACAACCGATAAACCAAATTTTGAATACTGGAGAATTTACTTAAAAAATGATTTTGAAAATACAGTTTTCAATAAATTTCCTATTTTAAAGGATATTAAAGAAAAATTATATAGTTATGGTGCCGAATTTGCTTTAATGAGTGGTAGCGGAGCAACAGTTTACGGCATTTTTAAAGATGTAAAAAGCGCTGAATTTGCCCTGGATCAATTCCCAGATAGTTATTTTAAATTTTTAAATTTGCCTTAGAAATTATCTTATCAATTGGTTTAACTTCAATTACTTTTTCATAAGGAATTTTAAATACAACACAAGTACCCGGATTATTTTCATCTGCTATTTCGGAAGGGCTTTGAAGTTCAATTGTCCCGTTCATTTTTAGTACAATCTCACTAACTAAAGATAATCCCATACCTGTACCGTCATAATCCTTATTTTTAATATTAGAAGCTCGGTAAAATTGCCCTTTCACTTTTTCAAGCTCATTTTTTGGAATGCCAACTCCGTTATCACATATTTTGATTATTAAGTACTCTTCATCATCAACTAATTTAATTAATAACTTACCCGTTTTGGGAGTATATTTAATTGAATTACTAACAATATTTGATAGAGCTAATTCCAACAATACTCTATCCCCTTTTATTGATCTTAAGTTATTTCTTTCGTCGATAAAGCTATATAAAATCTTTTTATTTTGAATTATATCTACCGCTTTCTCTATTACTGAATCAATTATCTCCTTTATGTTTATATCCTCCGAACTTGTCATTTTTAGTAACTTAAGCCTTGATATACGCAAAATATTATTTATCATGGTTAACGAGTCTTCAGTCCGTTTTCTTGCCCTACCTAATTTTTCTCTTACAGGATCTGAAACTGGACCGAGGTAATTGTTAACAATTAGATCTAATAACGATTGAACGGCAACAATAGGCGATTTTAACTCATGAACTATTCCGATTATATAATTTTGTTTTTCTGTTTCCTGCTCTTCTAATTTTTTCAAACTTTCGTATAATTCTTGTTCTCTTAAGTACAATTGTTTTGCAATTTTATTTGCTAATAAAACACTAATTAACATCATAACAGCAAAAATTGAAAATATAACTGTTACATAGCTCCATGTATGTTGTTCAACACCATTCAGATATAAACTATGGATAGCATGGTTATGAGATAAATTAAGCTGCTGACTAAAAATAATAATTCCGTAAACTATAATTACTACAATACAAATTGAATAAATCAAATAACCTGGTAGTATTAAACTTCCTATAATCATATGGAAAATGTAAAACAAATATAAAGGTGAATCTATACCACCTGTATAATACACAAGAACGGTAAGCATTATCAAATCCAAGACCATTTGCAAAAGAGACAAATGCATCTTGTTAAATTTTGCATCACCATACCCTGCTCTGTAACGCAAAAGATGTATTAAGAAATTATAAGTTATTATAAATACACCAATTAACAAGATTGAAATGAATTGCTTATCGCTAAGATTTAGAAGTAAGATATTTTGGGCAAAGTATAAAGCTAACAATAAACTGATTGCAGCAAAATAACGAAGTTTTATTAAAAGTGAGTTTCTTCTTGTTATCGCTTCCCAAAACTCTTGGCTGTTAATAGCCCAATCCGGGACTAATTTAATCATATAGTTCTCAGATTTTGATAAAAAAAGGCGACAGTATAATTTACTGTCGCCCAATCCATTAGTATTAAGCTATATATTTTCCACGTTTGGTGTATTCTGTATGTAATAAAT
>CALGLM010000283.1 GCA_937930275.1 uncultured Ignavibacteria bacterium | reverse complement strand
TAAAGCTGTTAAAAAAGGTACCCCTGTTGATTTAGTTTTAGTGGGGTTGTAATGAAAAATAAGAAGTTTATAGCTCCGTCAATTTTATCAGCCGACTTTTTGAAATTAGGTGAGCAGATAAAAATTATTGAAGATGGAAGATGCGATATAATTCATTGTGATGTTATGGACGGAAAATTTGTTCCAAATATTACTTTTGGACCAATGATTGTTAAGGCAGTTCGATCGGTAACAAGTTTGCCTATTGATGTTCATTTAATGATAAAAAATCCTGAAAATTTTATTGATGAATTTATTAACGCAGGTGCCGATTTTATATCGGTTCATTACGAAGGAAATAACCATTTAGATAGACTTATCAACCAGATAAAGCAAAAAGGGAAAAAAGCAGGAATAGTAATAAATCCGGCTACTCCGGTTCTTTTAATAAAAGACATACTTAATATCGTGGATTTTGTTTTAATTATGTCTGTTAATCCGGGTTTTGGCGGTCAAAGTTTTATAGATTATACGAAAGATAAAATTACAGAATTAGTCGCTTTAAGAAAAAAAATGAGAAATCAATTTAGCATAGAAATTGACGGAGGCGTAAGTAATTTGAATATAGCCGAACTGAGTCGGTTAGGTGTGGACATATTTGTAGCAGGTTCGGCAATATTTAACGCTGAAAACATTAAAGAAAGAATAGAAGATTTAAGAAAATTAATAAATACGTGAGGATATAATGAGTAAGTTAGCTTTAGTAGGAGGAAAGATAGTTACTCCTTTTAGAGTTGTGAAAAACGGTGCTATATTAATTAAGGATGATAGAATTTATGAAATCGGCGAAACTGATGAAATCAATTTTGGTGATGATACAGAAGTAATTGATGTTAGCGGAAATATAATTGCTCCGGGATTTGTAGATTTACTTGTTCACGGAGGTGCAGGTCGTGGTTTTAGTGATGAAGATGAAGATAGTATTCAAATTATTAGTGATTATTTTTTAAGTCAGGGTTCTACAACCATGATGGCGAGTTTGCATGCAAAACCAAAGCAACAATTATTAAATGATTTTAGAAGACTTGCACGATATATAAAAGCAAATCCAGATTCCAATATTAAGGGAATTCATATGGAAGGTCCATATTTGAATCCCGAGTATAAGGGAGCCATGAATGAAGAGTATTTATGGGAGCCTTCAATAGAAAGTTTTCTTGAGATGTACGATGCTTCTGATGGATTTTTGAAAATTATGACAATTGCCCCTGAACTACCCGGAGCATTGGAAGTTATTCGAGAAGCATCATTTAGAGGAGTGATTTGCTCAATCGGTCACTCTACGGCAAGTTATGAAGAAATTGTAAAAGCAATTGATCACGGTGCTATGCATGTAACACATATGTTTAATGCAATGAAGCCTATGCATCACAGACATCCGAGTTTAATGACTGCCGCATTATTACGTGAAGAATTAAAAATTGAATTAATTGCAGATACTTTTCATGTTCACCCAGCAATGATGGAGTTATTACTTAAATTTAAAACTCCAAAAAATATTGTATTAATAACAGATTCGATTAGAGCAGGCGGAATGCATGAAGGTGAATATCATTTTTCGGATCAAAAAGTATTTCTAAAAGATAACATCGCAACTTTAGCAGACGGTACGTTAGCCGGCAGCACGCTTACACTAAATAGAGCTGTAAAAAACTTAATTGATACTACTGAAGTTAAGATTACAGATGCATTTAGAATGTCTTCATTAAACGGAAGTAAAGTTATAGGAGCCGGTCGAGGGATTTTAGCTGCCGGTAAAATTGCTGATATTGTAGTCCTAAATGAAAATTTTGATGTCGAAATGACCTTGATTGCAGGCAAAATAAGGTTTAGAAAAAAGTCTAATTAAATCACTGCAACTTATTAATAATAAAAGAATTAAGTTAAGTTGCTTAAATTAACTATTAATGATAAATATTCACATTTATAATTTAAAGAATTATTTAAGTGCAAAAAGAGTATCCGCAAAATATAAAAATATTTTAGCGGAAAAATTCTTTAACAACCATTATGTTCTTGAAATTGAAAATGAAGGTGATGTCGTCTTTAATTATAAATCTGATGACGTACTTATTATTGAAAAAAACATATTATTGTTTTTTAATATTAGCAGCGAAGTAAAAAAAACAATTTCTTTGCTAAGTGACAACATTCAAAATGTTTGTAATAAATACTGCGACAATTACTTTAGAGCATCGGAAATTGCAGAAAATAAATCAAAAAGTTATGAATTAGGTGTTAAAAGTAAGAATGAATATTTTTCTATTTTCGGAATTTTAAATGTTACTAAGGATTCATTTTCTGACGGCGGAAAGTATTATGAGTTAGATGATGCAATAAATCATTATCGATATTTAAAGTACTCAGGAGCCGATATTATCGATATCGGAGGTGAATCAACGCGTCCGGGAGCATTTGAAATAAGCGAGCAGGAAGAATTAGAAAGAACATATCCTTTAATAAAGGAAATTTTAAGAGAAAATGCAAATGAAGTTATTTCCATTGATACAACAAAATCAAAAATAGCCGAAAAAGCACTTAAAGCGGGTGCTAAAATTGTTAATGATATTAGTGCATTTGAATTTGATAAACAAATGCTTGACGTCTTAAAGGAGTATGATCCGGTTTACGTTTTAATGCATATGAAAGGAACACCGAAAAATATGCAAGACTCTCCGTTTTACGATGATCCCATAAAAGAAATTATGCAATTTTTCTATAAAAAGATTAATATATTAGAAAAAAATAATATAAAAAAAATTATTTTAGACCCAGGAATAGGATTTGGCAAAAGACCTGAAGATAATTTTGAAATTATTAATAGATTGTCAGAATTTTATAGTATTGGATACCCCGTTTTAATTGGATTATCCAGAAAACGATTTTTAGGGTTTGCAACCGGTTCGGCCGTATTAAATAGGGATATTGAGACAATTATAATGGAGACTTTAGCAGTGAACAACGGAGCACGTTATATAAGAACTCATAATGTTGAAAACTGCAATAAATTAAAAATATTACTTGAAAATTACAATAATAATTAAAAATGTTTGAAATATTTAAAATCGGATTTTTATCATTTACATTTTTAGACCTAATAGATATTACATTGGTCACTTTGGTAATTTATAAG
>CALGLM010000282.1 GCA_937930275.1 uncultured Ignavibacteria bacterium | reverse complement strand
TACATTTGGCAACGCAATACCTGTTTCGTTATAAGCATAAACACGCATTGTAGCAACTTCACCGACATATTTTTCTGTTGAACCCGGGTTAATTACCAAAGTTGCAACCGGTTGAGTTGTTCCTGAATGTGCATCAGCATCGGCAATAATCTGTAAAGCTCTTGCTTTAACATCAGCAACATCAACAGTATTAGCATTTACTCCGTCTGCAAAGTGCCATATTGCAATTTGAACTGCTGCGGCTTCTTTTGTTTCGGTTAAAGCACCAGGATAAGAAAGCCCTTTATACGGATAATAGTTGTTTAAAATATAAGTAATTTGGGCAGGAGTATTACCGGCATCAACATAAGTATGTGGCTGGCTACTTGTCCAATATACTAAATTGTGTGAAATATCAATACAATAAAAATTGATATTCGTTTGGCTATTTATTTCTCCCTTAAAAGTACCGGCAAAAACATTAAGCTGACTTGATGTGTATGGGTTTGTAAATTTTACATTTACACCCTTGTTTGTACCTAATACTTTTGCTACTGCCGAACTTTCTCCAAATTTTGCCGAATTTTGGAAAAAACTTTTAGGTAATTCGGTATTACCTTTTGCATTTGTTGAATCTGTTGTTGCATAAATCGCAGTTGAATATACAAACAACGCTAAAAGTAAGAACAATGTAGTTGATATTTTTTGCATTTACTTCCCTTTTATGTTAATTAATTTTTCTATTTATAACGCTAAGTAAGACCAAATTTTATGCCAGTTTAATACTTCAAAAAATTGAATGTAAATCTAATAATTTCCGCTAAATTACTATCGAAAAATTTATTAATATTTTTAGCATAATCTTATATTATTATAAAGATTTGTTCAAAATTTGTAAAACTTTCTATTAAAAATCACCTTCCGTTTTACATTTTAAAATTTATTGTTATTAGTTTTTAATCCTTTAGGTAAAAATTTCTGCCATTTAAATTGTATCATTTTGAGATTACTTTGCAAAATAATACACACTCTTTTAATTTTGAAACAATTAAATAATTTGTAAACTTTAACATCTTAAATTTTGTTTAACTATAAAAATATAGGATTGAAGATGAATCTTGATGTTTTAATTTTTACCGCTCACCCTGATGATGCCGAAATTTCAATAGGGGGGACTATTGCAAAATTTACAGATAACGGTTATAAGGTAGGTATTGTTGATTTAACACAAGGAGAATTAGGAACAAGAGGTACCAAAGCGACAAGAAAAAAAGAAGCGACTGAAGCCTCCAAAATATTAAACATTTCTTACCGTACTAATTTAAAAATACCTGACGGAAAAGTTAAATTTAGCGATAAATACTTAAATAATATGATTACGGAAATTCGTAAAACAAAACCGAAAATAATTTTTGCTCCCTATTTTAACGATAGACATCCGGATCATATTGGTGCCGGACTTTTAGCAAAAGAGGCGTATTTTTTTTCGGGACTACCGAAAATAAAAACAAACTTTAACGGCAAATCGCAAGAAGCTTATCGCCCTTACAAACTATTCTATTTTATGATGACGTATGAATTTACGCCAACATTTATTAATGATATATCTAATTATATTGAAATTAAGATGCAATCTATTTTGGCATATAAAACACAATTTTATGATCCAAAAAGTGAAGAACCGGAAACTTTTATCAGTCAACCCGGATTTCTTAAAGCAATTGAAGCAAAAGCGCGATATTTCGGATTTAAAATAAACAAAGAATATGGTGAACCTTTTTATTGTGAAGAATCGTTGGACTTTGATTTTAAAAGTTTACTTAAGTAATTGTTTGTTAATTAAAAATTATTGTACTAATTTATAATATGTTTTATAAATTTATCGGTACAATAAATGATTACTTTTTTAGTTTCCGCTCTTTTATTGATAGGTAGTTATTTTACATACGCCAAGTATTTAGAAAAGGTTTTTGAAACAGACGAAAGTAAAACTACCCCTGCTATTTCACTTAAAGATGGTGTTGATTATGTACCTTTACCTTGGTACAAAATATTTTTAATTCAGTTTCTTAATATTGCGGGTTTAGGACCTATATTCGGAGCAGTTGCAGGTGCAACGTGGGGACCCGTTGCGTTTTTATGGATTACTTTTGGTTGTATTTTTGCAGGGGCAATGCACGATTTTTTATCGGGAATGATGTCGTTAAGAATGAAGGGACAAAGTTTACCCGAATTAATAGGAGAATACTTAGGCAACAAAACAAAAATATTAACAACTATAGTAACTTTAGTTTTATTAGTTTTAGTAGGTGCCGTTTTTATAATGGGTCCCGCAAAAATTTTAACAATGATAACTCCCGATTATTTAGATTATACTTTTTGGGTTATCGTTATTTTTATATATTACGTTTTGGCTACACTATTACCAATAGATAAATTAATTGCCAAAATTTACCCTATTTTTGGGCTTGCGTTATTAATTATGGCTGTCGGAATTTCGTTTACAATGCTATACAACGGAGTAAAAATTCCAGAATTAACTATTTCAAATTTAGTTAACTTACATTCAAATCCCGAAAAATTCCCAATATTTCCGATGTTATTTGTAACAATTGCATGCGGGGCAATTAGCGGATTCCATGCAACCCAGTCTCCTATGATGGCACGTTGTATAACTAATGAAAAATACGGAAGAAGAGTTTTTTACGGCGCAATGCTATCCGAAGGATTAGTTGCTTTAATTTGGGCTGCGGTTGCCATGGGCTTTTTTGGTACCGTAAAAGAGTTAAATTCTATAATGACCGAACATCAAGGAAACGCTGCATATATTGTAAATTTAATTTCCACATCATTAATGGGGAAAATAGGAGGCGCTTTAGCATTACTCGGCGTTGTTGCCTGCCCTATTACTACCGGTGATACAGCATTTAGAAGTGCTCGATTAACTTTAGCCGATTTTTTTAATTTTAGTCAAGTTTCGCTAAAAAATAGATTAATTTTAGCAATCCCATTATTTGTTATTGCATTTATATTAACTCAAGTCAGATTTGATGTTATATGGCGTTATTTTGCTTGGATAAACCAATCTTTATCAGTTATTACACTTTGGGCAATAACTGTATATTTATTAAGAGAACATAAAAATTATTGGATTTCATTAATTCCGGCACTTTTTATGTCTGCTGTTTGTTTAAGTTATATATTAGTTGCTCCCGAAGGATTTGCTTTAAATTATAATGTTGCAATTATTACAACAATTTTTATTTTGCTTATCGGAGCATTATATTATCTGATAAACAATTTTTTATTAAAAAAATCACCAACAAATTTTTAGGTTAAAATATGGAAAAAGTTGAAATTAAAATAATCGGCATGAGTTGTATGCATTGTGTTAAAGCAGTAGAAATAGAACTAAAAAAACTACCGTTAGCCGAGTATAAAGTTGAAGTAGGAAAAGCGACCGTAACTTACAATCCGGATGCTGTAAGTTTAGGAGCTATTAAAGAAGCCATTGAAGAAGCAGGATATAAACCGGAAGAATGAAACAGGTTTCATACCCGGTAAAAGGAATGACATGTGCCGCTTGCGTTAGCAGGGTTGAAAAAGTATTAAAAAAAGTTGAAGGGATAAAAGAGGTTTCGGTAAACCTTGCTAACGAAAAAGCTTATATAACAATTGATGATAATACAGATATAAAAACTGCATCATCACTTCTGCAGGAATACGGATATCAATTAGTAACAGATGAAAAAAATCAAGATGGCATAAAAAACGAAAGTTCTGATTACATTAAGCTTAAAAAAGATTTTCGTTTTGCGTTGCTGCTTACTATTCCCATTTTTTTAGTAAGTATGCTTAGCGATATGGTTTTTGGCAATTTAATAAGTGATTTGCAAAAACAACAAATAAATAAAATACTTTTTATCTTATCTACTCCGGTTGTGTTTATTTCCGGTAAACGCTTTTTTTCAATATTTTTTAAGAATTTAAAGAAATTTAGTGCGGATATGAATACCTTAATATCAATTGGTACAGGTTCTGCATATTTGTTTAGTACTTTTGTTATTCTCTTTCCGGAGTTTCTTCCGTCACACGCTACAAAGCATGTTTATTTTGAAACAGCAACCGTAATTATTACACTAATTTTATTGGGTAAGGTTTTAGAAGCAAAAGCGAAAGAAAAAACTAAAGAAACAATAAAAAAACTAATAAACCTACGTCCCAATATTTCAACTATTTTGGTAAACGGAAAAGAGGTTAAAACCGATACAACTCTACTATCAATTAATGACTTAGTTGTTGTAAAGCCGGGAGAAATAATACCGGTTGACGGTATAATAACTAACGGAAATACGACTGTTGACGAGAGCATGGTAACAGGCGAAAGTTTACCGGTAGATAAGTCAGAAGGAAATTTTGTTATAGGCGGAACAATTAACATTAACGGAAATATTATATTTAAAGTTACTCAACTTGGGGATAACTCCGTACTTGGTAAAATTATTAAGCTTATTGAAACGGCACAGGGGTCTAAAGCTCCTATTCAAAATCTTGCAGATAAAATTGCAAGTATTTTTGTTCCGGTTGTAATTTTAATTGCGCTTTTAGCATTTTTAACTCCTTTTATTCTCTCATCAATTAATCCTTTTGAAAACGGATTGATTAGATTTATAAGCGTGCTTATTATTGCATGTCCTTGTGCATTAGGTTTGGCAACCCCTACGGCAATTATGGTGGGAACGGGATTAGGAGCAAAATTTGGAATATTAATAAAAAACGGTGAGGTTTTGGAAAACACAAAACAAATAACCGATATAGTTTTTGATAAGACAGGAACAATGACAACCGGAAAATTTAGCATTAAGGATGAAAAACTTTTTACTAATAACGAAAAGTTATTTAAAGAATATGTTCTATCGGTCGAAAGTAAATCGGAACATCCGATTGCTAAAGCTTTAGCAGACTATTTAAAAGATTATAAAATTTTAACTACAGTAACTAATTTTAAGAATAAATCGGGTTTTGGCGTTTCTGCCGAAATTGACGGGACAAATATAATAATCGGAAACCGAAAGTTAATTGAATCGGAAAAAATTAAGGATAATGCAATATTAGAAGAGATTATAGACCTTGAATTATCCGGTAATACAGTTGTAATTGTAGCTTTTAACAATATTATTGCAGGATATTTTTCATTATCCGATACTATAAAACCCAATTCAAAAAAAATCGTTTCCGATTTAAAAAGAAACGGGATAAACACTTATTTACTAACCGGAGATAATCTGGTTGCTGCAGAATTAATCGGTAAAGAATTAGGTATTAATAATATAGTAGGCAATGCCCTTCCAGAAGATAAAATTAATTTAATA
>CALGLM010000281.1 GCA_937930275.1 uncultured Ignavibacteria bacterium | reverse complement strand
GGAATAGTTGGGCAGTCTATTTTTGAATTGGTTGAGAAAGTTCGTAAATATTCAGATTTTTCTTGGTTATCTCGGAATCCGCACATTTATTTGAGAATGCAACCATTTTTTTGAAAATTTCGTCTTTGGTTTGATGAGTTATGCGAACGAAGTTTCAGTTCATTGAATTAATTACCTTTTTAGTAACATGAAATTATAAGACAATGCTGCCTTGCAATAAGAATCCTATGCAAATTATTAAATAATTGCGTATTTTAAGTAATAAAAATAGCGAGTTTTGACATGGAACTTAAAAAACCCGACATGAGTTATAAATTTAATGATAAGGACGAACCGACAGACGAACAATTGGCTTGGATAATGAAAGAAGTAGGCAAATATATTAAAGAGTAATCAGAAAAATCTAAAGTTAAACGGCAAATGAGAAAAAAATAAAAAATGGGCTGTAACCGTAGTTACAACCCCTTTTGGTACTGGAGCGGAAAGAGTGGGATTCGAACCCACGGTACGCTTTTGACGTACACACACTTTCCAGGCGTGCCGGTTAAGCCACTCCCGCATCTTTCCGTTAATTTTTGGAGTACAAATATATTAATAATTTATAAAAAATAAAATAAATTTTATAAACTTTAATGCTATTTTTTTAATTTTTACTTGATAAAAGAAAAATTTATAACTAAATTTACATTCTATTTAAATTCGGAAAGGTGGCAGAGCGGTTGAATGCGGCGGTCTCGAAAACCGTTGTCCGGCTTCCGTCGGACCGGGGGTTCGAATCCCCCCCTTTCCGCACTTCCTTTTACCTATCCGAACAAAATTTATTAAATTAAAATTTATTCGGATTTGTAATGATACATTTCAATAAGATTTTTATAATTATGCTTATTCTAACCGCATCTACCTTTGCTCAATCATTAAGCGAGTTAAAAGAGAATATTCAAAAATTGCTATCAACCCAAAACGGTACTTTTGCTATAGCTTTTCAAGAGCTTAAAAATCCCGATAATGCTATTTTAATAAACGAAAATGAAGTTTTTAATCCGGGTAGCACAATAAAAACATGCATTATGGTACAAATTTATAAAGAAATTTTTGAAAATATTCTTTCCTTAAATCAACCCGTAAAAATTGTAAATAGCTTTAATAGTGTTGTTGATAATTCAACATATAATATGAATTTGGGAACCCTAACTTGGGATCCCATTTCATATAAAGTAGATTCTACCATTACCTTGTATGAATTGAATAAAAATATGATAATTAACAGCAGTAATATTGGTATGAATAATTGCTTACTTTTAGTAACTCGTGATTCGGTAAATAATTTAATGAGTTCATTGGGTTTAAGTAATACACAAGTTAATAGATTTGGAGATGATTATAAGGCAGAAGAAAAGGGAATAAATAATACATCTACCGTAAAAGATATGTTACTTTTGTATAAAATGCTTTATAAAAAAGAATTATTTAGTACTGATATTTCCGAAATGATGCTAAAAGTACTAAAAGAACAAAAAATTAACCACTTACTTCCGGTTCATTTACCA
This sequence comes from uncultured Ignavibacteria bacterium, assembly GCA_937930275.1. Lineage (GTDB taxonomy): Bacteria > Bacteroidota > Ignavibacteria > Ignavibacteriales > Melioribacteraceae > JAEXOD01. The sequence continues at coordinate 9,083 of CALGLM010000281.1, read as the reverse complement.
AAAGAAGTAGTTATTGCCCACAAAACAGGTACAATTGTAAAAGGTGTGCATGATTGCGGTATTGTTTATCCTGAAAACGGACGTGATTATTTAATAATGTTTTTCTCCAAAAATTTGGATAAAAACGAAGATGGTTTACGCATAGGATCTGAAATTTCAAAAATGATTTACAATTTTGTTACCGGAACAAATTAATTAAAGGGACTGTTGCGGGTCATTAAATTCCCCTCTGTTATTCAGTATTCAATCCAACAGAGGTGTTAAGCATGAGTTCGTTTTTGTTTTATTCTTGTTTTCATTTACCCCCTTATTACAATAAAGTAAATTTTAATTTCAGTATGCAGTGACTAAACGCTTTTCGTTTCGTTCAATAACAAATGAGTAAACAAGCTTTTGAAGATCATTGGTTAATCTATTTAAGTCTTCTGCGGCACTTGCAACCTGCTGAATACCGTTAGCCGCTTCGTTAGTTACGTTACTTATAGCTTCAATATTTTTCCCTATTTCTTCGGCAGTAGCAGCCTGCTCTTCACCGGAAGCAGCTACACGAGTAATTAATTCAGAAACTTTCATTGAACCTTCAGCAATACGTTTTAATACTTCACCGGCTTTAATAGCTTTATTCTTCCCAAATTCCACCTCTTTTGTACCTGCTTTAATTGAATCAACTGCATGACCGGTGTCTTTTTGAATTTGTTTAATCATTACGGCAATTTCTTTAGTAGCATTAGTTGTTCTCTCGGCAAGTTTTCTAACTTCATCAGCAACAACGGCAAAACCACGTCCTTGCTCTCCTGCTCTTGCAGCTTCAATAGCAGCATTTAAAGCTAATAAGTTTGTCTGATCAGCTATATCTGTAATAACTTGCACTATTTCACCAATTTTATCGCTATTTTCCCCCAGTTTAATTACGGTATTTGCTGATTTCATTACAACATCCTCAATTCTATTCATTCCGTCAATCGTTTCGTTAACAACAACTACACCTTCTCGTGCATTGTTTCCTGATTCTTTAGCAGTTTGTGCTGCAAAAGTCGTATTTTTTGAAGTCTCAAAAATAGTTCTGGTCATTTCTTCCACTGCACCTGCAATCTCGGTAGTTTGTGAACTCTGTTCTTGTGCTCCGGCTGCCAATTGCTCGGCAGATGACGATATTTGAGCTGCTGCACTTGCCGTTGCAGCAACTGCATCTTCAACACGTAACATCATGTTGTTTATATTTTGAATTACATTATTAAATCCTGTAAATAATTTCCCTATTTCATCATTGCTTTCTGCTTTTATTCTAACGGTTAAGTCTCCTTTCGCAAATTTTTCCATATTTAAAAGTAACTTTTCCACGCTAATTGCTAAGTATTGTTGTTGTCTTTCAGCTTCCAATTTAGCTTTTTCTGCTTTTAATGCCGATTCGTCTGCTAAATCGGTTTTATCTTTTGCTGTTTTAATTGCTTCTTTAATATCATTCACCATTTTCATAAAAGATCTGGAAAGTTGACCAATTTCATCAGTCATATCAATTTTAGTTTCGACATCATAATTTCCTTTAGAAACCTTGTCGGCAGCTTTATTTAATTCCAAAACCGGATTAGTTATAGTTTTTGAGAATAGAATTCCAATTAATAAAGCTATAACTATAGCTATAATTACCGCAATCCAAATATCGGCTTTTAATGAAGCAACATCTTCTTCAAGATCATCAATATACAATCCGCTACCAATCAAACAGTTCCAATCAGAAAACCCCTTAACATACGATTGCTTTGGCAAGGGAATATCCGATCCAATTTTTGAATAATAATAAGTAACAAAACCATCCCCCTTTTGCTTAACACTATCAATCATTTCAACAAAAAATCTTTTGCCTTTTGTATCAACTTGATTTAACCAATTCTGTCCCCTTGCTTCCGGTTTATTACCGCTTGCCATATTAATACCTTCTAAGTCAATCATAAAATAATAGTCATTATTACCATAACGTAAACTATTAATATCATTAATTGCAGCATTTATAGCCAGATCCCGTTCCATTTCCCCATTTTTAATTTTTTGATTATATGATTCTAAAACCCCGTACGCAGTTTCTACTGCACTCCTTAATTCGCTATTACGGCTTGCATAATAGTTATCTACAACTTTTGGTAAAATAAAAACATTTAATATTAATATTAATGGTAATATTGTGATAACTAATAAAAGAATAAGTTTTGGCGTTAAAGAGGATTTAACTCGTGATATTAGTGACATACTAACCTCAACTATTAGGTTGCGAAATAACTTAAACTATTCAAAAGCTTTTATGAATTTTTGTTACGTATATTCACTTTTAAAGTACATCAATTATCTAATATAATGTTTTTTTATGTTATTCCAAAAAAATAGTTCTGTTTTTATCCAAAAGATATATATTTTTTAGTTTTAATATAACTAACGGAAAATCTGATTCAAATTCGGTCTGATAGACAAGTTTAATTTCACCATCTGTTAAATCTAATAAATAAATTTTATAATTATTTAATAGATATTCAGCTAAATAGTATTTACCATTTAAAATAAAATAATCAACAATATTAAAAGTTTTTGTATGTTTCTTAAAATTAGTTGCTTTCAATAACGAATCATAAACTGCTATTTGGCTATTATTTAAAGAAATAAAATACTCATTTATATTAAATATCAAATTAAACCTTTCATCTATTTCATTAACCAATTTCAACTTTTTATCAAATAAGTAGGTTTTGTATTCACTACCATTATTGCCGGATACCACTAAATAATCACTATTAAGATAATAGGATGTAACTACATTTAACGAAATTTTCAAGGATATTATTTGAAAATCCGACATATTAATTTTATAAAGAATCGTAAATCCCGGCAAAATTTCATCGTCCAAAGGATTTGTAATGTTTTTTATTAAGTAGATATTTTGGTTATCAACATTCAAAAAGTGTTGTGCTTCTGTTTTAACACTAAAGTAAAACGGTAATTCTATATTATTTAATTCATACCTCCTTTTTAATGTTATTAAATTATTGTTTATATCATAACATATTATATCTCCACTATTATTAACCGCATATAAATTTGCATAATAATCATTATATACAGTATCAACAAAAGTTTGGACCTGATCATAATTTTTATCATAAAGTGTAATAGTGTTTATTCTAAATAATTTATTTTCATTTTTCTCAAAATTTGAAAGAATAGTAAAATTATTATCTTGTGACGTCTTAACTGATTTAACTCCGCTTATATTTTTATTGACTACAATCTCGTTATCTTTTATTATTTTATAACCTAATTCATTTAATTCAATTCTGTATCCGTTATTCTCAAAAAAACACTTATCTGATTTATCATCATTATATTTTAATAGAGTTTGTCCATAAATGTTTACATTTAAGAAAATTATTATAATATAAATATTTATTTTATTAATATTCACAACATTCACCATTTAATTATTTTATTAAAACCATTTTTTTTGAACTAACAAAACTTCCGGCATTTAGAGTATAAAAATAGATTCCGCTTGAAAGCTTTGAAGCGTTAAAGTCTATTTCGTGTTTTCCTGCACTCAAATTATCGTTAACTAAAGTTGCAATTTCTTTTCCTAAGATATCAAACACTTTTATAAACACATGTGAATCACTCGGGATATAAAAAGTAATTTTTGTTGCCGGATTAAACGGATTGGGATAATTTTGCATTAGTTTATAGTCGCTAATAATATCATAATATTCATCTTCAACATTAGTAATTAAACCGAAGTAAGAAAAAACAGAATTAATAAAATTCTTCCTTAACTCAATATTTCCAATAGTTTCAAACGGAAATGCTAATACTATTAATTGACCGTTATTAATTGAATTATCAAAATTGCCCGTGAATGCAATACTTGCAGTCATTCCGTTTCCGTACTTTAGAATTGGAATGCTACCGTTTAATGTATCAATTGCATCCGGTGAATCTTCGTTATATGGTGATCCAGCAGATGTGTTTCCAAAAGGAATATTTAATCCTTCAAATAATGTTTGTTGCATACCAAGTGCAATTTTATAATTTGAAGAATTTGAAATAAATTTGGTTTTAAGAAAATTGTGTAAGAAATCTTTATCCGATAAAGTAGAATTCGGATCTCCTTCTAAATCATAAGCTATCTCAGATCCGGACACAAAAAGTTTGCCGCCGTTTTTTAAATATTCTTTAACATGGTTTTTTTCCAATTCAGAAAAAGTTTCATAATCCAGTGCTTCGTCACCAAGCAACCATATTACAACTTCATAATCATTTAAGTTGATTGTACCGTTTTCAACCTGACTATTATGTGCACTTTCAAAACTAAAAGTAAAAGACTCACCATACTTAACTATAAAATCATGAAAACTTTTTGACCAACTACCGCTTCCGCCGTACCTATTAAAACCATCCACTATTAGTATTTTTTTCCCGTCATTTTTCATTCGAACTCCGTAAGAATCGGATTCAATACTAATATTAGTCATATTTGAATTATCTACTGCATTTATCTTTAAATACAATGGTAACTGCTGAGTGTATTGGTATTCTTTTTCAGTTACATTATAAGTCAAAACACTTTCATTGTCCCTTAAATTATATGTTCCCCCGGTTTGCGAGTAAAATAATCTAAAACCTTTTAAATCTTCATCGGTAGGTTTATTCCAAGCAATTATAAATTTGCCGTCTTCTAATTTTTTAACAAATTTAAGATTTGGCTGTGCCGGAGGTGTTAAATCTAATTCAGTGGTCGTTATATTAACATATGCCGTATCAGTATTTCCTCTTGAATCAATCGTAAAAACCATTAAAGTATAATTGCCGTAAGGATATTGTGTTACATCCCAAAAGTTATTAGTTACAACTTGAGTGTTTTCAACCGCATTTGCACCGTTCCCGTTAGTTAAAATATATACATGTTGACTTGTATTGGATTCAGGTTTATAATAGTTTACGTTTACATAAGAATCATCCGGCTTTTTAATATATCGATAGCGTAATCCGTCATCGGGCGGATTGTAAATTACCGATGTTCTATCAGCACTTAATATTTTATAACCAAGCGAATATGCACCGTTATTAGATGCAGAACTTGAAAATCCGTTTGCTTCTTCAATATGAACAATCACATCAATTTTATTTCCCAGTGCTCCGGCATTTAATCCCGTATTGCTGTTATCCAATAAAAATTTTATATATCGTATTTTAGGTTTCCAAGTATCGGAATATGGGGTTAATCCCCCGTTTGGTCTTAATGCATTTAATTGCCTATTAGTTAACGAACTTCCCAAATTATAATCTATCAGATGAACATGATCAATAGCTATTTTAGCTATCTGTTCTCCTACATTAACAATTTTTCCGACCGTTACTGTCGGTATGCAATGATAGTAAGTCATATTTTTAGGTTGACCATTAATAATTGAAGTGACTCTTACGTAAGAATCATATCCGGTACTTCCGTCGTGATATGCAACAGCAACAGTTCCCGCAATCAAATTTAACACAGGCGTACCGGCAGCTCCCGGAATATCTGTTCCGTTATGATAATGACCTTCAACACTTGTACTTCTGTATTCGCCAAATGTACCTGTTATTTCCCTTTGTACATTCATTGGATTTAAGGGCCAAGGATATTTTGTCGTATCTATTTGAGCATACATCGAAAGACATAAGATAAAGAATAAATTAAATAGTAGTTTTTTCATAATATAATACCAATCATTTATAAACACCTAATCATATTTTAATAATTAAAACAAAAAAAGCACTATTTAAATTTAACATAAAAATAGTGCTTTCCAAATAATACTACAAAATAAGATATAATAACTTTTTTTTTACAAGCTATAAATCTTCTCTTTAAAATCTATACCGTCAATTTTCAATTCTTCAATAACTTTTGTATAAATAATCGGATGAATCGGGATATAACACCCCTTTAAAGGAATTTGGTTATTTAATATTAGTTTAGCACCGATTGCGGCAGGTAAGCCAACAGTTTTTGAAATTGCGGTAAACCCGTTTGGTTTACCATATTCTACTAAAGTTGATACTCTTCTTTCTTTTTTACCTGTCTCAGGATATTCAACATCAAAATCATGGATTAATATTACCATGTCTCTACCACCTTCCGGTAACGTAAGTTTTTCTTTCAATATATCAGTCAAAACCTCTGCTGCAGTCTTTGGTGAGTTCTTAATCTTATCGTTGGAAAACAAACCAAGCCAGCGTAAATTCTCCATAATTTTCCCTGTCGGATTTACACCTAAGTAATTTGCAACTCTCGTATCTAATTTTGTTCCGTTTGAATTTATCGGCAAAAACATTTCGGTAAATTCGCAATATGATCTGTCATTTAATCCGGGGATTCGCATAATTTCATTTGGCATGCCAAGTTTTACTAATTGAGACCATGTTTCGCACCAGCCGGGGAACCTTAATGTTCCCCTTATCATTGTATGTAGATACTTAAGATTAAAAACATCTATATAAGTCAATGAATCTCTATTAGGATATGCTTCCAACATTCCTACACCGTCAACATCTACTTGCCAAGTCCTATTAAAAACATGTGCTTGAGATAATACCTTAATTTTTCCGTCTTCCATATACTGTGCACCGCTTTCACCGGCCATTGCTACATTTCGTGCATTCCAAGTAATTGCATATTTTAATGGATTATTAATAGAATCATTTGCAGGTAAACCGCTTCCGTACGACAAAAAAGAAGTAATAATCCCATTGTGATTATGAATATTATCAATAATTGACATTGCCCACATATGGTCAATACCCGGGTCAAGTCCCATCTCATTAAGTATAATTATACCTTTTCTCATTGCATCTTTATGTAATGCATTAACACGCGGATTTTCATAAGATGCGGTAATACAATCTTTACCAAGGTCTAAACAATCCAACGCAATTTGATATTGATAAACAGGAGCTAAAAAATTAATAACAATGTCGCAATTAGCAATTAATGATTTTCTTAACAATTCATCGTTCACGTCTAACTCAACCGCATTTCCTTTCGGATGTCTTTTAATCCTTTCTAATGCTAAACTATAATCCCTATCCGCAACAGTAATAAACCAATCGTAATTTTCAGCGTTATTTAACATGTAGTCAATTAAATAAGGAGAACTTTGACCGGCGCCTAAAATGAGTACATTTTTCATATTATCCTCTTTAAAACTGTATATTTTGTTGATACTGTAATACCATACCTTCACGCATTGCATAAGTAGAAACATATAATTGCTTGATGCCAAAAGCTTTAAAAATTTCCGATAAAATAATTATCCCCGCAGGAAAAATATCTGCACGTTTTTGTTCTAACCCTTTTATATTAAGTCTTTCTTCAATTGTTCTTTTACTAAGAATTTGCTCTTCAAGCTTAAACAGCTTTTCTCTCTTTATTATTCCCCCGTTCAAGCTTTGTAAATAAGTGCCTGCTTCTTTTCTCTCTAAAATTTGAAGCGTACTAAATATAGTACCGCTTGTTCCGGCAAATTTGTCAAAAACATATTCTCTAAAATGAGGTAATACAAAATCTTCAAGCACACCTTCAATATGTTTTCTACACTCTATAATACCGTTATCCGAAACATTCCCTTTTGGGAAGTACATATTAGTAAGTCTAACCGCCCCCAGCGGTGAACTTAAATCTTCTATTAATTCATTATGATTACCTAAAATAAACTCTGTACTTCCTCCGCCTATATCAAATGATAAGGTTAAATGATCTTGAAAATTTAATGCTTTAGTCACCCCTTTGTATATTAACTGAGCTTCAATTTTACCGTCAATAATTAATATATCAATATCTAATTCTTTCTTAACTTTATTTACAAATTCTTCACCGTTCTTTGCTTCACGAACAGCACTTGTTGCACAAGTAATTATATCAGCATTGAAAATTTTTGCTACAGATGAAAAGTTTTTTAATGTTTTAATGCCCCTATCTATAGTTTCCTCGCTTAAATAACCCTCTCCGTTAAAAGCATCGTCTCCTAATCTTACAACTTCTTTTTTTCTATGAATAATATCAAGTTTTCCGGATTCAAATAAATCCACTATTATCATGTGTATTGAGTTAGTGCCTATATCAATTGCAGCTACAGTTTTTTTATTCATTTTTACTATTTAATATTTTTTCACATAAATTTAGTACATTATCAACAGTTATATCGTCAATTAATTCGGATTTCGCTCGTAAAAAATATTTGTTTTTTCCTATAGGCGCCCAATTAAACGGATTTGTAGGTCCGAAAATAGAAATTTGAGGAGTATTAGTACTTCCGGCAACATGCATAACACCGGTATCGTTAGTAATAAACAAGTCACTTTTAGAAATTAGCGCAGCTAATTGAGGTATAGTTTTATCCAAATAAAACACGGCTTTAATCTTTAAATTATTTTTTAAATACTCTATCTCTTCACTATCTGCTTTACTTCCCGTAAAAAATATTTTAATTTTGTATTTATTGTTTAATTCTTCAACTAATTTAATAAATTTATTTAATGACCATCTGTTTTTAGGCTTACCTGCACCGGCATGAATTCCTATTATTAAATCTCCGTCAGCTGCTTGTAATGTATCTATAAATTTTTGGGCAATAATTTCATCATCAGCATCAAAAGATATTATCGAATTAAAATTATTGGTTTTTATACCAAGTGGTCTCACAATATCTAAGCCAAAATCGGCAACATGTCTATCAGGATTTAATCTCCAGTCTAATTTAACAGTATAATTAAAAAGGAAGGAGTATCTATTAGTTTTACCGTCTAATTCCGATACTCCAAGTTTAATTTTTGCGTTTGAAAAACGAGCAAATAAAGAACTTGTTAAAGATAAAGAAACAGTAGACGGAACAATACATAAATCATAATTATTTCTTATGTATTTTATTAATCTACTAATATAAAAAACGTTAAATATCTTTCTTTTTTCAAAAACAAAATAACTATCAATAAAACTGTTTTTTGTAATAGCATAAAAATTTTGAGGAGCAACAAGCACAGATATTTTACACTCTTTAATACTTTCTTTA
>CALGLM010000280.1 GCA_937930275.1 uncultured Ignavibacteria bacterium | reverse complement strand
ATTGAACCTGAAATTGACGGAAGACAAATATTTGTTTTTTCGTCAATATTATTAAAAGTAGAAATACAATTAATAGAGTTTTTATTATCTCAATAAAATATTTTTTTTTCATTATCTTTTTCCCAAAATTTAAATAATAAAACACTACCCGCACAATAATCAACAAATTGATATTTATTATTTGTAACTTCTTCAAAAAGAATTTTTAAGCTTCCCGTTTCTTTATCGGTAAAAATTATCTCATTATTACCTATATTATTAATATTCCCAAAAGTAAAAATATTAGGTTCTATTTTTAACTCAATTTTTTTGGTATGATTAAAAGAATATACCGAATCACCGTATAAAATTTGGAATCCGCTTTTTACGGAAGCAATTATTTCGGGTAATTTATCATTATTTAAATCACGTAATTTTATATTATTACATCTTTGGTTAAAATAAAAATCTCTTTCTTTTAAATAATTTTTACCGTCATTTGTGTATAAAAAATCAATTTTATTCAGAATTGAATTAAAGGCAATTATATCCGGAGTAAAATCCCAATTTAAGTCTAATAGAAATGCTGATTTATAAGTATTATTTTTAATATACAACTTATCAATAATTTTACCCTGTTTATTAACATTAAACACCCCCAATCCGCTAAAATTTAATCCGCTAACTAAAATAGTATAACTGCCATTTAAGTTGTTGTAATAGGTGTCTATTTCGGAAGGATATGTGTAATATTTAACGTAATCAACAATTCTTATAAATCCCTCTTTGGTAATATTTATTATTAAAACAGTTCTATTTTTACGTGCAACAGCTGCATAATAAGTTTCTCCCCCTTCATCAAAAATCTTTTTAATATTACTTATTGAATAATTCAGACTATAGTTGCTAATTTTTCCGAATTCGCCGTTTTCATGCTTTACAACAGAATAGCCGTTTTCCTTAAATAATATTAATTGACTCCCATTTTCATTATTTTCGTTTAGAAATAGGAAATTATATTTATTTTGTAAGTATAAGTGCGAGTGATTTAAAAAGCCGTCAATTTTTACGGAAGCGGCAAATACCGATGTGTTTAGTAAAACGAGATAAAAGAAGAGAATAGATTTAGCTACGGAGATTAAGACGGTTATTTCTTCTAATAAGAGCTTCGTTATATCGTCTAATTTCGTCATCTGTTTCCGGTATTATTTCAAATGTTTTTTCCGGTTTTCCTTCTTTATTAACCTTAACAAAAGTTAAGTATGCTGAATTTGTATGTACTTTAGTCCCTTTTACATGTGACTCGCCATAAACTTTTACGCCAACTTCCATTGAAGAGTTAAAAGTGCGGTTTACCGAAGCAAGCAACGTTACAACATCCCCAAGTTTAACAGGCAAGTGAAAATCAATTTTATCTACCGAAGCAGTAACACAAACCGCATTAGAATGTTTGGAAGCAGCCAAAGCAGCACAAATATCAATCCAGTGCATTAGTTGCCCCCCCAATAAGTTTCCCAGCTGGTTAGTATGGTTAGGTAAAACCAGCTCTGTCATTATAATGTGCGATTCTTTAACGGCTTTAGTTATACTGCTCATTAATTATTCAATTCTGCTTCAAGTTTTTGAATTTCACCGGCATTTTCATCCTTTGGATATCTGCTTAAAAATGTAGCAATATCCGAAAGAGCTTCGCCTATTTTATCTTTTGTAATAAGTAGTTTTATTTTTTTATATAACGCCATTGGTGCGTATTTAGTATCATGAAAATTTTCAAATACCGATTGATAATAATCAATAGCAGCCGAATTATATTCCATTTTTTCGTAAATTGTAGCACTATTATATTCTTTTAAGGCTAATTTCTCTCTTAATTCCGCAATTTTTGCTTCAGCATCTCCAACCTTTCCGTCTTTAGGGAAGAAATCGATAAATGCTTGGTACTCTTCAACTGCCTTTTTAGTATAAGCTTGGTCTAACGGATATGGCGGTGATAATTGATAATAACACTCTGCTAACATATATTGTGCTTGAGGAACAAACGGGCTGCCGGGTATCCCTTTTATCAACTTACTAAACTCGTAAGCTGCCAATAAATATTGGTCTCTATTAAAATATGTCATTCCTAAAAAGAATTGAGCATCATCATTAACAGGGTTTCCGGGATATTGCAGTAGTATTGCCTGAAATTCGGTAATACATTCTTCATAATCTTCGTCATCAAACAATTTCATGGCATATTCAAGGTGTTGGTCGGGTGTTAAGGTAGTTGTATCAACCGAGCTTGAACAATTAGTTATAAGTAATGCAGCGATAAATAATAATAATAGTTTTTTCATTATATAATTTAAATAATTTAATTAGGAAAGATAAAAAAAATAGTTTTCTTAACAAATACCAAAATATTATAAAGATGTTCCCAAAATTAACATATCTGCTTAAAATTTAATTTATTACCTTACAATTTATAATAATTTTTAATTTTGTTATATTTAATACAACTAATTTTAGGTTTTATGAAAATTTTAGTTATTGATGACGAAGAAGCAATTTTAACTCTATTATCGCAACTAATACGATTAGAAGGTTTTAACGTATTAACTGCCGTAAACGGTAAAACTGCCCTGCAATTATTACAAAACGATAACGAGATTAATATTGTTATTTCGGATGTTCGGTTACCGGATATTAACGGAATTGAGCTAATAACTAAATTTAAGTCATTAAATCCTTTTGGTGAAATAATAATGCTTACTGCTTACGGCACTATTGAAGACGGTGTTAAAGCAATTAAAGCCGGTGCATTTGATTACATTACAAAAGGAGATGAAGATAACAAAATTATACCTATACTAAACAAAGCCGTGGATAAGATTAGCCGATTAAAAAAACTTTCCGATACGGCTTTAACCGATAATTGGATTTCGCAAGTAACCGGCAGCTCGGATGCAATAAAAAAAAGTGTCGATTTAGCCAAAAAAGTATCTAAAACCGATAGCAATGTTTTGTTATTGGGTGAAACCGGTGTAGGAAAAGAAATATTTGCAAAAGCTATTCATTTAAATAGTGATAGAAGAAATAAAAACTTTGTTGCCGTTAATTGCAGCGCTATTAGTAAAGATTTAATTGAATCCGAGCTTTTTGGCTA
>CALGLM010000279.1 GCA_937930275.1 uncultured Ignavibacteria bacterium | reverse complement strand
TAATTCCTTTTGTTGAGTATTATAATTTATTCGACGACTTATTAGATGATAATCGCCTTGAAAATTATAAACATGAAAAAACTCTTCAATCAGGCTCAAGTTTTTCTTTTGGGCTCGGAGTTAAATATCAAAAGAATGGATTATTAATTGCCGGAGGTATTAATCCTTTAATCAATTCATACACTCGAAAGGATATTTCCGGAGACAATGATTACAAAACATCAAATTTCGGAATTAATTACAATCTTGCAGTGGAGTTTTATTTTGTAGATTGGTTTATTGGAAGAATTGGTTATAAAGCTTTAACAATAAATAACACCGAAGAATATATGGATTTTTTGGGCAAATATAAATATGAAATAACTAATAACGGTTATGATGATGGTTTTACGCTTGGTGTGGGATTTAGATACGGAGGTTTTTATTTAGATGCTACCGTTGATGAAAGTATTATTAAAAAAGGACTTGGAAATATTGGCGGATCTGCGGATACTTTCCAATATGTTACACTCGGTTATAATTTTTAATAATAATTGTTATTGACTTTATTAACAAATTTATGGAGAAAAAATGAAATTGGTATTAAAAGGTTTTATTGCATTATTATTTGTATTTGTTTCTACAAGCACTTTTGCGCAAAGCTATCCTATTGATAAGGGGAGCAAGATGATAGCAGGTTCATTTTCTATTACAAGCGCCGGCGGTGATTTATACACAAATTCAGAAGAAGGAAGAGCAACTACCATTCTTTTAAATGGCAGTTATGGATACTTTGTTACGAAAGGTGTTAACATTGGAGGTAAAATATTATTTAGTAGATATAGCCACGGAGATGTATCGAATACAGGTTGGGGGATTGGACCGTCCTTTAGTTATTACTTCGGAGATGAAAAATCCAAAGTTTATCCGTATTTAGCAGCTTCATTTTTTTATGATAAATATGTTTATTCGACTAATGACGGTATTTTAGGAAAAGAAGTGGAATATAGCCAAAGTAGATTGACTACTCATTTTGCAGGCGGAGTATGCTATATGTTAAGTAATGCAATAGGTTTATTTTCAGAGCTGAATTATGAAGTCGAAAATTATAAATTTGAAAACGATAAAATTAACGGTAACACAATTAATTTTATGGTAGGCATTAACGTATTTCTATATTAAATAGAATTTTGCTAAACAGACTTTATCCAAAGTTTTAAAATCCGTTTTAAAATTGCTTAATTGAGTATTAATAAATAACTATATTTATAACAACAGATTAAGTGCCTGTTTAGTTAAGATACTAACGCCTCTTCTTATATCCCTTTCTGCTTTAAAACTAAAGAAGCAGAAGGGGAATAAATGTTATGTAATAAAAACTGCAACAAACTGCCTTAAAGTTTTCTTAAACTTAATTGATAAAATTAAATTTTAGAATACTAACCAAAATTACGATACTAATTTAAGCAACAGAAAATTTACCTGTTACGTATAAATTTTATAATTATATATTGTTTTTACTAAAAAACTTTACTAACTTATTATTAAATATAAATATAACCCTATAAAAGGGAAAATTATAAACTAAATACGGAAAAACCATGAAGGCGCTTTTTGTAGTTTTCGTTTTTATTTTAAGTGTTCTTAAAGTTAACACACTTTACTCTCAAAGCTTTCCTATTGATAAAGGAAGCAAGCTGATTTCCGGATCATTTGCGTTTACAAGTGCCGGGGGCGATCTATATGCAAATTCTGATGATGAACGTTCTACAACCATAATGCTTAACGGATCATTTGGTTATTTTGTTTCAAAGGGGTTTAACATTGGGGGAAAGTTACTGTTTAATAGACAGAGCCAAGGGGATAACAGTACAACAACTTGGGGAGTAGGACCTTCGGTTAGTTATTTTTTCGGAGATGAAAATTCAAAAGTTTATCCTTTTATAGGCGGTACGTTCTTATACAATAAGACAACATTAAAATCTAAATATAATTATGGATATTATGAAGTTGAAGAAGAATACGATTATAGTGGTACTACTTTAGCTTTTGGAGGAGGTGTTTGTTATATGTTAAGCAGTGCAGTAGGGTTATTTACTGAGATAAATTATCAGATTGATAATGTTGATTTTGAAGGTCATTCATTTAGCGGTAATAAAGTAAACTTTATGATTGGTATTAATGCGTTTTTATACTAATTAAAGTATATTTAAAATAAAAAAGGGTGCATTTCAGCACCCTTTTTTATTTTTTACGAAATTCTTAGATTCCGAATTTTACGCCAACTCTAACGTCAATATAGT
>CALGLM010000278.1 GCA_937930275.1 uncultured Ignavibacteria bacterium | reverse complement strand
AATTTGCGTAACTATCAAAAGCAAGCTGCGTTAAAAGCTGCAGAGCTTCTAAACAAAGGTAAAGTTCCCTACCTTGCTATGGAAGTAAGAACCGGAAAAACTTTGACGGCTTTTGCTGCTGCTTATTTAATAAAAGCAAAAAACGTTTTGTTTGTAACAAGGTTAAAAGCAATCTCTTCAATTCGTGAAGATTATAACATGCTTCCTCGTTATTTCGATTTACACATCATTAATTACGATAGCTTGCACAAAATAAGCGGTAACTGGGATTTAGTGATAATAGACGAAGCTCATAGCTTAGGAGCTTTCCCAAAGCCCTCGTTGCGTACCAAAAGACTAAAAGAATTAATAAATAATGCAAATGTTATACTTATGTCCGGAACGCCTAATCCGGAAAGCTACAGCCAACTTTATCACCAGTTTTGGGTAGCAGGCAATAAGTCACCGTTTGCAGACTATAAAACGTTTTATAAATGGGCTCAAATATTTGTTACAATACGCGAAAAAAGATATAACGGCGTTAAGATAATTGACTACGCAAAAGCCAATAAAGAACTTATACAGCCCGTTTTGGATGAACTCTTTATATCTATTTCCCAAAAAGAAGCAGATTTTAACCAAGAAGTAAAAGAAGAAATTATAACCATACCTCAAGATACCAATGTACAAAGGCTTATTGATAGATTCTTAAAAGACAATATGTTTACATTTAAGGATGATACCGTAATATTAGGAGATACGGGGGCTAAAAAGATGCTAAAGGTTCATCAATTATCTTCCGGAACGGTAAAAACCGAAAACGGCATTGCCAAAAAGCTAACAAGCATAAAAGCCGAGTATATTAAAAATAACTATCAAAATAAGAAAATTGCAATATATTACGTTTACATTGCCGAAGGTGAAATATTACGGTCTATGTTCCCTAATTGCACCGATAGCCCCGAAGAATTTAATGCAAGTAATGATAAAATATTCATTTGCCAAATTCAATCCGGAAGCATGGGAGTAAACCTCAAAACAGCCGATTTTATTATTTTCTACAACATCCATTATTCTTCCCTTCTATACTGGCAAGCTCGTGCACGTATGCAATCAAAAGATAGAACTAAAGACTCTGTTATTCACTGGCTATTTAGCCAAAACGGCATAGAACAAAAAATATATGATGTTGTGATGAAAAAGAAAGACTATACACTTTACTACTTCAAACGGGATTATGAAAATGACAGAACAGCAATTACAAACCAAAGTGATAAACCTACTACGACAAAACGGGGCTTATGTGTTTAAGCCGGTAACAACAGGCAAAGCCGGTGTTCCGGACGTGATAGCATGTTATAAAGGATTATTTATAGCTCTTGAAATTAAAGCAGGAAGCAAATTAACCGAGCTGCAAAAATACAACATTAAACAAATTGCTTTAGCCGGCGGTATAGCAGCCGAAATAACCGACTTAAAACAAGTAGAATTGCTAATAAGTATGTTAAACAAAAAGCCAAAACACAAGGAGGTGGTTTAATGATCAAACTTTAATTTAGGAAGATGTGAAGAAAAAAAAGTTGCAGGGGTAACTCCGCTTTATTTATTACAGGTTTGAAAAGTTATAATTCTTAAGGAGATAAAAAATTGAACTGTCCAAAATGTGATGCTACTGAATATGGGGTTATAAAAACGATAAGATTTCCGGATTATGATCTTAGGGAGACTTATTGCAAAAATAAAAACTGCAATAATATTTATTGGCAGAAATTAGAAAAAATTAGTTATATGGAATTTAAATTACTTAGAAGTGTATCAATTAATAAGGTGGGAAATGGGGCCGAAACAAAAAGTTAATCGATTTTTAAATGAAATAAAATTATATCTTGAGCTACATAAAAAAGTAAAATCAAAAGACCCTAAAGATTTTGAAAGATTTGTTGATGATCTTCTTAGGCGATATAACAGCGGTTCGCAAATAAGTATTGAGGTTGCCGGAGATAGAAAAGCTCTTATAGCAATTAACAACCAAATCAAAAAAGACTTTTCGCATTTTGGGGAGTACATTGATGACAAAATAAGCGAAATTCTAAAGGAAGGGATAAAAAAAGATATTCCAAGAAATGAATTATACAACCGTGTTAGCCGTGAAATCCGCAAAGGCAAGCAATATGCCTACACTTGGATAAACACGGCAGAAAACGCATCTAATCAAGCCGTTCGCATAAGGCAGAGCATACAAGCAGGAGTAAAATACTTCAAATATGCGGGACCGCCGGCAGAAAGAGAGTTTTGTGCACATTTGATTGGTAATATTCTATCGCTGAATGATATACAATCATTGGATAATGGGCAGGGGTTACCTGTTTTATATTATAAGGGCGGTTATAATTGTAGGCATAGATGGGTGCCTGTTGATAGTAACAAACTTTATCAACAAGATATGAAAGTTATTAATAATAGTTCGGTTTGGGAAACTGCAAAACAGCAAATAAAAAAATCTGATTTAATTTTGGATAAATCAAAAGAATTTATAAGCGGCTATACGCTAACCGGGCTAATTCATCAAAAATTAAATGTTAAATTGTGGAAAAATGATTTAAGTGCTTTTTATTCGACCTATGAACGTTTATTAAAAAAACAATTGGGTTCAATAAAACCTAATTCAGGAGTTTATTTTAGGGGTCAACCGTTAAGCCAAGTTGATATTAGCAGATATAAACCCGGGAAGATTGTTCAAGAACAAGGTTTTTTAAGCACCTCAACAAAAAAAGAAGTTTCCGAATTATTTGGGGAAAAGGTTAAATTTGTTATATTTGCAAAAGAAATTTATGATATTAAAAAGTTTAGCGAAGCACCAAGCGAGTCTGAAAATTTGGTAAAAAGTCGTACAAGTTTTAAGGTTTACAAAGTTATAAATAACAAGGGGAAATATACAATTTATTTGAGGCAGTTATGAAAGAACTTAAAGATTTTACCGATGAAGAAGCCCTTCAATACATGATAGAGGAAGAAAAAAAATCTGATAAAAGGGAAGCAGAAAGATGGGAAAGGATGAACGAACAGCAAAGGCTTTTTTATAAAATTGTTTCTTTTAATTTTGATCAACACTGCAATTTAGTTTTTGCGAGTTTGGCTTTTGAAAAACAAGGTTTTAGCGAAGAAGAAGCCTATGAAAAGGCACAAGATGAATACTACAACAAATATGTTGAACTATTTGGCGTTGAAAATCTAAAGTATTATTATCGTATGCCGGAAAAATATCGTAACGGTATTCACAAAGATTTGGTTTTTGATAATTCGATTAGATCCTTTGATTATAACAAGCTTTAACCCAGTCCCTCAAAAAACTTTGTTTCGATTTCGTTTTTAAATTGCTCGGCATAACTGTTTACAATTCCATTTAGAATATCTTGAGGAAGACCTAAAAACTTACGCTTTACTTTGCGTTTGCCGGCTCCCATAACTTGATGATACATTGCTTTTGTTGCCGCTTCAGTATTGCTGAATCCGATTTTTATAAAATTTGTGCCTTGTTCAGTAATAGCTAAACCATTCATCATATTGCCGGTAAGATGTAAATTAACTTTTCCGCCTTCTTGAGGAAAGCGAGTATTTTTAAGTACCGCATAACCACCCGGAATAATAACCCAGCGTTTGCCCCCTTTTTTGTTTCTAAACTCGGCTTCTTTTTTACTTAACAACCTTTTACCGGTAGTATTCCAGCCGGGTGCAAAAATAGCCCCAGCCGGAATATACAAAGGATTTGATGAATACTTTTGAAAAGGCTTCCCTTCTTGGTCTAAACCTTTATCGGTATTTTCTCTAATTTCTTCAATAACAGCGTGTCCTATGCGGGTAAGTAACGCTTTAGATATTATAATTTCCTGCACTTTTCACCTCTAATATTTCATCATCAGCAGTTGGAGCCGTTAATCCTAAATTTTTATAAACTTCATCTTTTTTAAGTGGAATTCCGTTTTGTATGGCAATTTCCAAAACACGTGCCTGTACATCTAAATCGCTTATGTCGTCAACAATAAAATCGAATTCAAAGGGGGATTCAATAGCGTTTTTATCAACATTTTTGTTGTAATCATATAGTAGAATTTGTTCGTTAATTATTTTTTTTGCGAACAACATATCAGAATATAGAATGTCTTTTCTAATTAATTCCTGTACTTGAATAGCAGCTCTACTACCGCCGTTATCAGGTAAATCATTAATATTCGCCTGTCCTAAAATAGCAATAGAAATATCGGTATTTAACATGTCAATAAATAACCGAAACGATTCAAGAGATTTTGCAGATGTTAAGTCATTAACCAAGAATTCAACATCTTTATCAGTAATTGAATAGCCGTTTGTAACAAAACTATTTAATGCTGTCGCTGCATCTTCCTTTTGCCCGTCATCGGCTTTTGCTTGGATAAGCCCCTTTAACTTCTTGTTGTAGTTCCACCACTCTTGGATAGTTTGGTCTTTCAAAAACTCAAAATAAATTATTGAGCGTAAAACGCCACCAACAATGTCAAGCGAACCGGTCCCAAAAATATACTCGCCTGTGAAATTATCAATACTTTCTTTTAGAAGTTTGTTGTTTTTTGTAACTGCTTTATAAATTTCATTTTCAACTGTTAAACCAACTTCAACAGGTGGGAAGTCCTTTTTTATAACAGGAGCAAATTTACCATCTTCTTTAAGCTCCCAGCCAAGCATTATAATAAAAGCACCGTATAAATGAGCATGTACGGTTTTAGGAATGATTGTATTGATAGTTTTTTTTAATCGTAACTCAATTTCTTTTGCTTTTTTTTCGTCAGCTCCTGTTATATTCCACTTATATCCGGTTAGGGCTATTTTACGTGTATTTATTAACCCTTGAATTCGTGGAGAGGTAGCCATTCTGCTCAAAACAGCCATTAAAGGGCGTTGGTCTCTTTCGGATTCATTGGGAGATTCTGCCTGTTGGATGATTGTTTTTATTTCTGCAATGGTAGGGTAATTTTTTTGTTGTAATGGAGGGTAGAAATACATATTTACTCCTTAATAATTTTCAATGTTAATTTTAGGTTGTTTAAATGGCAGAGCTTTAACCAATGTTGCAATTTTTCTTTCATGCAAATATTCAAAGGCACAAATTAAGCTATCAGGGGCGTCATCTAAATGCCCTGCCTTTTTACTTGTAAAAGAAAACAGTTGACCGATATAAATTTTGCCGTTGGTTGAAGTTCTGAAATTAGGCGGAAATAATATTCTTTTTTCATTCCACGCCAGTTGTATGTTTTTTGAAAGATCATCAACTCTATAACGTTTGTAATCTATCGGAAAATAAGGCGTATCGTGATTTTTGCTCCAAGCTTTAACAAGATTGCTCCAAGTGCTCTCTTGGGCAACATTACCATCAAAAGCAATTCCAACGGTACAGCTTAATTTACAATTTGCAACCTCATTTAACAGTTCGTTACTGTCGGAAAAGGATTGCGAAATTGCATTAATTACATAATATTTATCTGTTGAAGCTGAATAACCAAGATGAGTAATGGCGGTAGTATCGCCCTGACTTTTTAAGGCTAAGTTAGGGTCAACATAAATTATGGATTTAACATCACG
Organism: uncultured Ignavibacteria bacterium; assembly: GCA_937930275.1. Classification (GTDB taxonomy): domain Bacteria; phylum Bacteroidota; class Ignavibacteria; order Ignavibacteriales; family Melioribacteraceae; genus JAEXOD01. Next base: position 931 of record CALGLM010000278.1, on the reverse strand, counting down.
TGGTAAAACGTCATATTCATTATAAAAATCTTTTATAAAAATAGTCCCCGTTTGAATTTCCGAACGAACTCCCTCTCCAAAAACTGCCCACATTGCCGGACTAATATGTTTAAGTCTTTCAATTTCCATTATTTGTTTTTTGCCTAAAAAAGGATTATCGCGATATGTGCTAATTATCAGTTTAGTATCCTTACGTTCTAAAATATCTGTAACAATCCAATGGTTTTCGCTAATGGATGGGTTATAATCTAATATTATTTTATTTGAAGTTCTAAATATTAACTGTTGATAACTATCATAATCAACCTCGTTTGCTTCATTAAGCCATAAATAATCTCTTTTTCTTCCTCTTACTTTTTGCTGGTCGTCTAAAGAAAAAAATTCAATTATATTACCGTTTAATATAAAAGTATGTTCGGTTTTGTTATGTTGTTTGTCAGAATACAAACCCAACTTATCGAGAATTTCGATAACATCACGCATAACAGTAGCACGCAACGCCGGAAAAGTTTTACGCACAATTGAAATGGTTTTGTTTTTGAATGAAGACAAACATAAAAAAATAATTAACTGGGCAATTGAGTAAGTTTTGCTGCTTCTGGTGCCTCCTTGATTGCAAACAATGTTAATATTAGGGTTGTTAAAAGCTTCAAGATTCTTTTCAAAAACTTCAGTATGTTCAAATGTTTTACTCTGCATTGTCATCTTTTCTAATTACTTTAACAAGTTTAATAATATTAATTGGCTCGTTGTTGGTTGTTATGTCAATTTCGTGTTTATCTTCTCCGTAACCTCTGTCTTTAGCTTTTTTAGAAAGATAAAATTTAATAAGTCCTTCGTTTCCGTTTTCAATTAGCTCAAGCATTTTATATTCTACCAAATCAGTAACTCTGTTCAGTTCATCTATATAAATCTTATAAATATCAGGATG
>CALGLM010000277.1 GCA_937930275.1 uncultured Ignavibacteria bacterium | reverse complement strand
GAAACTTATTATTGGAAAGTTCGTTCATATAACGGAACTTCTCATTCAAATTGGTCTGCAATCGATTCGTTTGTAGTTTATTCTAATGTTACTGCAGCTACTCCCATACCATCTTATCCTTTAAACGGAGAAACGGTTTATACTTTAGAACCAACAATATACTGGTATTTAAATGGACCTTCTACAGGATTATCATTTGAGATTGAATTTAACACAACAGGTACTTTTACAGGTACTGCAACTTATACAAATATCACAAATACATACTATAGTTTGGATACACTAATTGCCGGAGAAACATATTATTATAAAATCCGTTCGTATGACGGTTCAAGTTATTCGGATTGGTCATCCACACAAAGCTTTGAAGTAATTGGTACGGGTGGTTCTTTGGTGCCTGTAGCGTCTTGGCCCATAGGAGGTGCTACGGTTTACTCAACCGATCAGCAACTTTCTTGGTATCTTAACGGCTCAAGTGTAGGATTAACATATCAACTTGAAGTTAATACTACAGGAACTTTTACAGGAACCCCGACCTATACCGGCATTACAAATTTGAATTATACATTAACAGGATTGACAGAAGGAAGTACGGTTTATTGGAAAGTTAGATCGTTTAACGGAAGTACTCCTTCCGCATGGTCAACAGAAGAGCATTTTGTAGTTTATAACTCAAACGCACCGTTAATGCCTTTAACGGGATCGCCTGCAGGCGGTGTTGTAATTAATACGAATGCACCGGTAATTTCTTGGGTATTACCTGCACCAAACAGCGGTTTAACTTATGAATTACAGTTTTCTGATAATTCAAATATGGAAGACGTAACTGTTATTAGTAACTTAACAGCACCAAAACTTGAAATTAGAGACTTAGATAACAATACGACATATTATTGGAGAGTTCGTTCCAAACTTGGCGAAAATAACTACTCATCATATTCGGCTTTGGCTTCATTTAATACGGGTACAGGCGTTACAAGTGTAAAAGAAGAAACCATAGTTCCTACAAACTTTTATATGTCACAAAATTATCCTAACCCGTTTAATCCGACTACAAATATAAGATTCGGAATACCGGAAGCCTCAAATGTTAAAGTTGTTATTTATAATATGCTGGGACAACAAATAAAAGTATTAGTAAATAATGCTTTTGCTGCCGGTACTTATAATTTAACATGGGACGGTACTAACGATATGGGTGTTAAAGTTGCAGGCGGTGCATATATATATAGAATTTCTGCAGGTAACTTTATTAGTACCAAAAAGATGGTTCTGCTAAAATAATTTTGAATTCTTAATTTTTAATTTTGAATATCCCTATTCCGTAACGGAATGGGGATTTTTTTATGTTAAATTTTAAGTATCGAATGTTAAATAAGTCCCAAGTTTCGAGTCTTAAGTTCCAAGTCTCTATTCACTATCTTCCCGCCAATCCTTCTTTTCATTGTCTGGACTGTGATTTATAACTGTGATTTAGGTGATGTATGTGAATAAAGGGATTTAGGGTTTTATCCTGTAAATCCTTCTTTCAATGTCTGAACTGTGATGTATGTGATTAGTGTGATTTATGTGAAATGAAAAGAGTTTTGTTTAATCCTGTAAATCCTTC
>CALGLM010000276.1 GCA_937930275.1 uncultured Ignavibacteria bacterium | reverse complement strand
TGAATAAATGGGATTCTGAAAAGTCTCTTTTACAGAATTAAATAAACTTGTTCCTTCCTCATGGTCAATAAGAAAGCTTTTTAAGTGAATAACTAAAAAGAAAAATATTGTACTACCGGTTAAAACCATAGTTCTCGAAAAAATGTTCGTATTTTTTCTTGTCCCGTTTATGGAATAATTTATAGGTCTGGCTTGTTTATTTTCAAACCATAATCTTATTCCGTTAAAAATATGGAAAATAAATATTGCCGCCAATCCTATCTCAAGGAAAATTGTTATTTTTAAATTTTCAAGAAAATGTGCATAACTATCAAACGCCTCGCTACCTGCATAAAGAGCCAGATTACCTAATAAGTGTACAGTCAAAAATAAAATTAAAAAAATACCTGTAACTGCCATTATTATTTTTTTACCAATAGAAGAGTTCAAGCTTTCAGAAAGCCATCCCATTAAATTCCTCCGTTCTTTTTGGTTATTATTTTAATTGATTTTATTTTACTAAAATAAGATTATTTGTATAATTTTCAAACAGCTAAAAGATAAATATATTATATTTTTTCTTCCGTTTTATAATATTTTTCTTCTTAATATGATATAAATCATATGAAATTTACAAATAATTGAATATATTAATTTTAATATTCAAAATTTTTTCTAATTATGAAAATAAAATCGGCAATCGCTTCAATACTATTTGCAGACTTAAAAGGTTCTGCAAAAGTTAAAAATGATAAGCTTAAAGCTATTCTTACAGAAAAATTTGAAACATTTAAAAATTCTTTTTTAAATGAAGATAATCACTTTTTCTATAAAGGGCTGGGTGACGGTGCTTTAATTTGTAGTTTTGACCATACAGATTTAGCCGAAATAGCATTAAAAATTCGCGATAATATTAAAAGTACGGATTGGATAAAACTTGGGTTTGAAGAAAACTTAGCTATCAGAATTGGAATTCATTTAGCCAAAATAAATATTAAGCAGGAAAATAGTACAATAAAAGAAGTTTTTGGTAGCGGTGTGGATACTGCAGCACGTATTGAACCTATTGCCGAAGAAAACAGTATTTTTATTTCACGCAGATTTTATGACTTTTTAATGGACGATAATTCAACCACATTTAAAGCAATTCCGTTGGGTATATTACCTCTTGCAAAAAATTACGGTGACTTGGAATTATTTAAATTAAATTGGTTTAATGATTCCGAACAATCCGACAATTCAATAATTCTCGATTTCATGTCTTTAAGCCACACCCCATCAGACGCCGAAATACCGATACCAAAATTAAAAGTTGAATTTACCACCGAACAAAAAAACAGTTTTGTAGCATCATCTTTTCTTGACATAAAAAAATACTTCAAAACTGCAATACATGTGCTTAAAGATAAAATTCCTGAGGCAGAAGTTAGTTTTATTGAAGGCGTTGATGATAAATTCGCATGTAAAGTATTTTACAAAAATGAATTGAAGTGCAAATGTAAAATATGGTTACGTGATAAATTTACGGCTTTTACACCATATAAAAGCATTTGCTATAGCGATAGTTATTTAGATATGGCAACGGATAATAAATTTAATTATTGGGTTACTGTTGATGATAACGGAGACCATGTATTTTTAAATATATCTTCCATGGGCAAGTTTAATAATAGAGAGGGTTTTTTAACTACCAACATTAACAGCAAAAAGGCAGCTGAAACTTTTTGGCTCTCATTTATAAAACCTTTCCAAAATTCATAAATATTTTTTGTACCCGGCAACTTTTTCATAAAAATTTTATCTATTATATTAAGAAACAAAATTAGGATAAATTTTGAACGAGTATGATATATTTATAGATTTTACGATTTACTATAATAAGTATAAATCAAAAATTTACAATTATACTTTACGTATGGTAAATGATAGAGATACTGCAGAAGACATTTTACAAGAAGTTTTTATAAAATTATTTGAAAATTTTACCGGAATTCAAAATAAAAACAGTATTGTATTTTGGTTATTTAAAACTGCCCAAAACTCGGTATATACATACTATAATTATAAAAACAAATTTAAGAATAGCACTAATATAAATGATGACATAGACGAAATTGAAGAAATTCCTGCTGATGTTGACATTATTACGGGACTTGAAGAAAAAGAACTAAAGCAATTAATTCATCAATCAATTGATCTATTACCGTTAGAACAAAAAGAAGTTTATTTATTAAAAGAATATGGTGACTTAAGTTATAAGGAAATTGCAGACTTATTAAAAATTGATACCGAATTAGTGAAAAGTAGAATTTACAAAGCAAGACAGAAGCTAATAAAAATTATTTCAAAAAAAATTAATTAATGGAATTGTTATGAATCCCGCAAATATAAAAATGCTAATCGGAGAATACTTGGACGGCGAACTAAGCAGCTCTTCCGAAAAAGAATTATTTAATAAATTAGCAGAAAGCGAAGATTTGCGAATATATTTCCGCAATATTTTAACTTTAAAAAACAGCTTAAAATTATCCGAAGAGCCGGTTCCTATTTCGGTTGAAAAAAATATACTGACTATAATAAAACCAAAACCGGCACTTAACAAAACAGAACACTTTAATTATAAATTAGCTTTCGCACTTGGGTTTTCTGCTTGTTTATTGTTTATTTCTCTCTACTTATTTAACAAAAATATGGAAATAAAAACCGAAATAAACGAAGCAGTTAATAGAATTAACGAACAAGATAAAAAGATGGAGCTTATTTTAAACTCACTTCCTTCTGCAGAAATAAAACCGGTTTATTATAAAGAAATAACTATACAATCAAATTAAAAGAGGAATTACAATGAAAAAATACTATTTAATATTATTAGGGCTTGTATTTTTTATGGCTTGCGGGCAGCAAAATTGTAGTGACGAAGATTTATTTCTAAATCCGTCATTAACCGAAGTAAAAGCTAAATTAATAACTCCCGATTCCGAAGTAAGCAATAAAATTGATAAAGCAATAGATGAAAAAGGATTATCATCTGTTTTAGGAAGCGGCACTCATTACATAAAGGTTTCGGTAGCAGTTAATAAAGATGCAAAATGTAATCACATCGGCTTTACATATGAAGGCGAAAGCAAATTTAAGACAGCCAAATTATTACCATATTTTGAGCTGATTCAAAAACAATTTGATAAATTTACTTATCAAGCTGCGTCAATAGAAAACAATAAAGTAAATTCATTTTTAGTTACTACACTTAAAATTAAGTTTGATGAATTTGGAAAAGTCGAAGAAAATTGGGCAGTAGTTAGTGATAATATTAATACCGGAACTAATAAACATGAAGGGTTTTACGAACAAGCCGAAGTAATGCCGGAAATTATCGGAGGAATTCAAGCACTTGTAAAAAACATTATTTACCCCGATGCCGCAAAAGAAAAAGGGATTGAAGGTAAAGTTTTTGTAAAGGTTTATATTGATGAACAAGGAAATGTTTTTGATACGGAAATAATTAAAAGTCTTGAAAAAAGTTGTGATGAAGCAGCTGTTAATGCGGTTAAAAATTTAAAATTCACACCGGCAAAAGAAAAAGGAAAGAATGTAAAAGTTGTTGTTGTTATTCCAATTCAATTTAGGTTACATTAATAATTTATACAACATTAAAATGTTTTAACCATTGCCAATAACATTTTGATAACCCACGATATTTTGATAGGGGGCTGTATCAAAACAATGATTAATGTAAAAATGAACTCACCCCTAACCCCTCTCTCTTAGACTGAATACTGAATAAGAGAGGGGAATGATAAATCTCCCACAATCGGTTAACTGTATTTAATACAACAGGTTATGTCGATATATACGTCATCCCTCTCTTTACACGAGAGGGAATGAGGGTGAGTTTTTTATACAAATATATCACAACTTGTTCTTCAAATATCCCTTTTGATACAACCCCGTGTGGGTGAGTTAATTAATTTCGCCCCTAATTATTTCAAAACTCGTAAAGGCTTCGGTTCTTCTGTTTTGGGGAATTGTCACAAGCCACTTCATTATTTCAGTTAACGCAGATTTATATGTGGCAATCATTCCTTTTCCGGATTGTTCTATTAAGTCAGATTTGAAATCAATTTTATCTTTAACGGCAATAAGTAATAAACCTTCCAACGCATAATCTTTCCCCTCAGGTAATCCAACTGAAAATCGCATAGAATTGAGTAGTTTCTGGTAGCTCTGAATATTTTTATCTATTTTATATGTGTTATCTTTAATAATTTCGTTTGGTAAAATTAAATATACCGAGTCATTTGACATAACGTTAAACAAGTATAAATAACAGTCATCACTTGCCCATAATTTAAACTCGATTTTGTCACTATTCTGAATATCATCTCTCGCAATAAATTTTGTTTTTGGCAATATTATTTCAGCTTTAAAGTTCGGGTCAACTTCCCCTTTCTCTTCAACTACTTTAGCTTCAATATTTGCAATATATAACGGATACCCGTTTTCCAATTTAGTTTCGTAAGTTGCCGTTTCTTCAACTATTTTACCGTAAGCAGATGAGCGAGTGAACTTTTTAAACACATCATTAAATTCATTTACATTATTTACAGTTTGTACCTCGCTTACAGAACGAAATATTTCCTCTGTTACCTTTGTACCGATTGCTTTTTTAATTGCTTCGGCACGCGCATTATCTAATGCAATTTTTTTTGCCTGCTCTGCGCTAATATTAACCGCCAAACAACTACCTGTTGCTGTTACGGTTTTAACTTCTTGAGCAAATAAGCTACTTGTTATTATTATAATTATTATTGATATTAATTTTCTCATGTTTCACCTGTTTATTAAGCTACTTCATTTCCCACGACAAAAACCGTGGGCTGTTGTGGTGTTTCCATTCCCACAATTAAAACCGTGGGCTGTTGTGGTGTTTCCATTCCCACGATTAAAACCGTGGGCT
>CALGLM010000275.1 GCA_937930275.1 uncultured Ignavibacteria bacterium | reverse complement strand
CAGTTCAGACAGTTAAATAATGGTAAGCTGGATGATACTGAATAGTGACCGGTGACTCGGGACTCTGAACTCGGAACTTGGAACTTGGAACTTTATTAAAAAAATACTATTTTATTGTGCAATGAATATTTAATATGGATTTAATAAATGAATTATACTACAATTGAAGAAATTCGCAGTTTATATCCCTTTTTGGAACAGGGTAAAATTTACTTTAATCATGCATCAATAGGACCTTTATCAAAACTTGTTGTAAGCAGCTTAAATGAATATATTTATACAAGAAGTGCAGGTAGCATTAAGAACTTCGATACTTTCATCAGTGCCGATAATAACGGAAGAGAAAAATTAGGAAAGTTGTTAAATTGTGAACCAAATAGAGTTACTTGGGTGGATAATGTAAGTAACGGTATGAATTTGCTTGCGAATAGTTTAGAATGGCAAAAAGGGGATGAAATAATTTTAAATGATATGGAATTTCCGGCAAATGTATATCCGTTCTTAAATTTACAAGCAAAAGGAGTTGTTGTAAAAATTGTTAAATCGAAAGAAGGAAAAGTTTTAATTGAAGATTTGAGAGAAGCTATTACCAATAGAACAAAATTATTATCAATTAGCTATGTACAATTTTTTTCAGGTTACAGGTCGGATTTAGTTGAACTCGGAAAACTTTGCAAGTACAACAATATTATTTTTTCAGTTGATGTAATTCAAGCCGCCGGGGCTTTTAGTATTGACGTTAAAAGTATGAATATTGACTTTTTATGCGGAGGGACTCAAAAATGGCTTATGGGATTGCAAGGTTTATCTTATATGTATATTGCCGAAAAATTACAGCAGAAAATGAAACAGGCATTTGTTGGCTGGCTTTCGGTAAAAGACTATTGGAATTTACTTAATTACGATTTGACTTTAAAAGATGATACGCAAAGTTTTTTTAATGGTTCGGTAAATTTAATAGGAATAGTTGCGGCGGATACAAACTTGGGAATGTTTTTGAATTTCGGTATAGACAGAATAGAAAAACATGTTTTGGAAAATACTAAGTATTTACAAGAAGGATTAAAAACGCTTGGAATTAAATCCGTTCTATATGGTGAAGAAGAAAAACATTTATCGGGTATTGTTACGTTCGGGTTGGAAGATGCAGAAGATTTTAGAACATTAGCCGAAAAAAATAATATAGTTTTTGAACTTAGACAAGGAAAAATTAGACTTGCCCCGCATTTTTATAATATTAAAACCGAATTTGATAAACTGCTTAATTTGTTAAATGATTTTTTGAAAAAATGAGGTATATATGAAAAAATATCTATTATTTGCAATTTTTGTATTTGCCGTTATTATTAACGCACAAGATAAACAACTTATTATAAGATGTGATGATATTGGCATGAGTCATGCGGTTAATATGGCATTCAAGGAACTACTAAAAACCGGTTATCCGCTTTCTGCTTCTGTGATGTTTCCGTGTGCTTGGTATCAAGAAGGAGTTGATATACTAAAAGAACATCCCGAAGTATCTGTAGGCGTACATTTAACCTTAAACGCAGAATGGAAAAACTATAGGTGGGGACCTGTTGCGGGAAAATCTTTAGTCCCTTCGTTAACGGATGACGAAGGATATTTTTTACCCTCACGGGCAAAATTTCATGCAAACAATCCAAAACTTGATGAAGTAGAAATTGAATTACGTGCGCAAATAGAAAGAGCTTTACGAACCGGTTTAAAAATTGATTATGTTGATTATCATATGGGGACGGCAGTAGATAAACCCGAACTTAGAGCACTTGTTGAAAAATTAGCCAATGAATATAATTTGGGGATATCTCGCTATTTTGGTGAAGTGGACTTAAACAATATTTATGATGATGCAGTTGAGAGTAAAACTGATAGCCTTGTGGCAATAATTAATGATATTAATAAACCCGGAACATTTTTATTGGTAACGCATATAGGTTTAAATCAGCCTGAATTGGCGGCAATGGAAGATTTGAACCCCTGGGGACCAAAAAATATGAGTGAAAGCAGGGAAGGAGAATTGAAAGCATTAATTTCGGAAAACTTTAAAGACATATTAAATAAGAAGGACATTAGACTTATTAATTATCGTAAGTTAATTGAAATGACAAAAGTGAAGATAGAAGATTAAAAATGAGGATAAAATGAGTACTTTGGATAAAGCGATTTTAATTGCTGCAAAAGCACATTTAAATCAAACAGATAAAGGAGGCAAACCATATATTTTACATTGCTTAAGAGTGATGTTTAGTATGGAAACCGAAGAAGAAATGATTACAGCAGTTTTGCATGATACTATTGAAGATACGGATATTTCGATTGACGATTTACGAAAAGAAAGTATTTCTGAAGATATATTAACGGCATTGCAACTTTTAACATACGACGAAGCTATGAGCTACGAAGATTATATTTTATCTATTAAAACAAATGCTTTGGCAAAAAAAGTTAAATTAGCCGATTTAAAGGACAATGCCAATATTTTTAGAGTAAATA
>CALGLM010000274.1 GCA_937930275.1 uncultured Ignavibacteria bacterium | reverse complement strand
GACCACCGAGATCTACACTCTTTCCCTACACGACGCTCTTCCGATCTAAACACTTTGTTTTTTATTGATAATAATTATTTAACTTTAAATTTGTTGTATTCAAATAAACAAAAGTTTGATTACTACTATAAATGCAAAATTTCCGATGTATATGATAAAATAAAGATGTTTAACAAGGGGGGTAATTATTATTTTGCGATGTCTAAAGGGGAATCGAATAATTTGGGTTATGCATTTTTAAATCTTTTATCCGGCATGTTTGAATCATCACAAATATATATGAATGAACCGGTACACGATTTTTCGATTAACACTATTGATGGTGATATAATTTTAACCGTTATTACAAAATACAAAGGTAAAATTAAAGTTTACAAGTATAATATTAACAACATAAAAACTGAATTAACGGAAACAATTCCGATAGACGCCAATGTGTTTGATGCAAAAATTAATAACTTTAACCCAAACGATATTTTTTATTGGAAGTACATTAAAGAAAGTAAAAAACTAATTTTTAATAGATATGATATTGAAAAAGAAAAAGTATTTAATATTTCGTATTTAGACATGCCAAACACCGAAAGTTTGAAAATTAATTCCGTTTTAATGCGTTATGATAAGAAAGCTGTATATGCAGCAATACTTACAAACGGATTATTTAATTACAACGCTATTTATAATTATAAAAACGGGAAAATATATTTAAACAAGCCAGACCGGAAGATTGACGAAGAAATAAGTAGCATGGCTTATGAAAACAAACTTGTTTGGTATAATAAATTTTTGTTTATTAATAATTCAAAAAACGGTAATTTTGTTAAGTATGATGTTTCAAAACCTGAATTAAAAGAATATGAAAAATTTGATATGTCATTTATTACAAATTACTTTATGACTTTTGTGAACGGCAAAATGGTATTTGCTTATAAACAAAACGAAAGTACTGAAATTAATTTTAAGGAAATAGGCAGCAACTGATGAAAATAAAGTATTTTATATGTGTTTTTTTGGGCTTATTAGAAATTACTGCTTATGCGCAGAATGTAGATTCGTTGTATTATAGATTTTTAGAAATTAAAACCGGTCAAAAATATTTACCCGAAGAGAATAATACGGGGAATGAATATATCGAAAAATCCGGTACAAGTTTAATAAATAAGGTAAAATTAAACTTAAATTTATTTACTAAAGAACAACAAACGGTAATTAAACCGTTATTAGCCCGTCCCGTATCGGAAACAAGTATTGTTAGTCAGTCAGGAAAATTTAGAATTCATTATGATACACAAGGCGAAAACAAACCTGCGTTTGATGTAAATGTGATAGCGGCAATTTTTGATTCTGTCTATCAATTTGAAGTTGAAACATTGGGCTACTTGGCTCCGCCGTCCGATTTTGGCAGCGGAGGGGATGATTTATATGATATATATGTTATTAATTTACCGACCGGAATTTATGGTTACACTGAAACCGAGCAATATTTATCGGGAGATACGTACACTACTTTTATGGTAGTGGATAATGATTATGTCGGGTATTATTCCAAAGGGTTAAACGGTTTACGTGTAACAGCGGCTCATGAATTTCATCATGCAATCCAAATGGGTAGATATATTTTAAGAGAAGAGGATACTTTTTATTATGAAATTACTTCTACCGCAATGGAAGAATTTACGTTTAGTTATGTAAATGATTACTTTTATTATGTGAAATCATTTATGAACACCCCGTCCAGAAGTCTTAAAGAGTATTCATATAATTTGGCAATATGGAATATTTATTTAAAAGAAAAATACGGATACGATATTATCAAACGAACTTGGGAGTTGATGCGTACCAAAACTGCCATGAACGCAATAGCTGCAGCAATTGAAGAGTATGGTTCGACATTTAAAGCCGAATTAAGTAACTTTGGTACTTGGGTATATTTTTCGGGATATAGACACAAAACGGATAAATACTTCCCCGATGCAAAATATTTCCCCGCATTAAAAATATCGATGTCATATTCGTTTGTCCCTCCTCTACAAATTATAGGAGTAAATTCAAGTTCTGCGTCTAATAATTTTATTAGATTCGGATACGGAGCCGATACGGTAGTAACAATTATTACCAATGGTGATTATTTAAGTTCGGGAAACATGACTTGGGTTGATTACAGCCTTAGAAATACCGAACAAGAAGATTTTATAAAAATAAATGAAGGGTATTATTATAAATATCAAGTGCCGGAAGTAAATAAAAAATATTTCTGTTCATCGGCTATTTTTAACGACTCGTCATCGTATAACAACGGAACCGGAAATATTAGTTATGTTTATCCTCAACCATTTACTTATTTAACAGATTCCGAATACGGACTTAATTTGCCGGTAAAAATTAAAACAGACGTAGGCGTTAATTTGTACATTTATGACATTAATATGAATCTGTTATATGCGGGAGTACATAATTTTATAAGTGGTCCTAATCCATATATTAACTTTAACGGTATTACGGATAAAGGAAGGTTGAGTTCGGGAGTTTACATTTTTGTAACCGAAAGCGAGGGGAATATTTTAAAAGGAAAATTTGCGGTATTAAATGACTAATTATTCAATTGAATT
>CALGLM010000273.1 GCA_937930275.1 uncultured Ignavibacteria bacterium | reverse complement strand
TCAACTTGAAATTCGTTTTCCATCCCCGGTTGTTTAAAAAATGAAGTGGATTGTCCCTTAAGTAATAACTTAACACCGCACCTATCGGTATTACAAATTTCTGCACCCCAATTACTACACTGCATACCTGTAACATCTTTAAGTTTTCTTCCGGTAACTTGCTCTGCAGCTTTATTTATAAATGTCCAATTCATATTATTATCGGTAACCGATATCGGGAAAGGCATGCTGTTAATAATTGATTCGTACCATACTGATTTTTCCACAACAATATCTTTCATACGTAAAACCGCAAACAATAATTCGCCTATTTCGTCTTTTAATTCGGCAAACTTTTTAACCTCGGCATCTTCATAATCAAAATTGCCACCTGCAATTATATTTGCCGCATTTACACCGACCTTAAGCGGTTTCGCAATTTTTCCAGCAATTAAAAAGCTAAACGATATTGCAAAGATAAATCCGATTATTCCCCAAGTATATAAACTTGATATTTCGCTATTCGATAAGACGGTATTCTCATCTGATAGAGATTTTGCTTCATTCTTTTTTGTATTCAAAATATTATTAAACACTTTGCGATATTCTTGTCTAACAGGTCTAAAATCGCCGTAAAAATATTCTTTGGCTTGTTCTATTTCACCGGCAAGTAGTAATTCATCAAATTTTGCGAGCTGTTCAATATATTTTTGTCGTACGGTTACGTATTGCTCAAACAAAGCTTTATCTGTTTCGGATTTTTCCTTTTTTTCGTATTCGGTTATAAAATTACTTATTTCCTCACTATTTCCGTCTCTTTCTTGTATTACTGCCGATCTTGCTTGATTATCTGAAGCTAAAAGTTCATCCCTTAATAATCCAAAGTTCCTTTCGGCAAGCCCGTAAATATTTCCGAATATTTCTAAATCAACAACGCTATTATTGTACATATACGTATCTCTGTCATTCAAAAACTTTAGCGATACGCTTGCTTTGTAAACCAAAAATAGAATGATTAAAGAAACAGTTAAAAATCCTCCAAAAAGTTTATAACTAATTTTCAAATCGTTAAACCATTTCATTTTTTTCTCCGAAATAAATTTTTGTGCTTTAAATTACTACTAAAATAAAATATATTGTTACACTTTTTTTTATTATTTTAGCACAATTTTACATCTCTTATGTCATTAAAAGTTTTTATTAGTTTAGGTTCGTTATACGAAAGTAAAGAAAATTGTTTTAAGAGTATTATTCACACGGATGACCTCACAAAACTCGGGAATAAATTCAACTATAAACTACTGCCTCATTTACATACAAACATTAACCAGTTGTTCTTTATAAAAGATTCTAATAGCACTTTTAATTTTAATAAAAAAAACATAATTTGTAACGGTAACTGTGTTGTCTATATTCCTGCAAACAATATTCACGGTATTGATTTCGACAAAGACATAAAAGGTAAAATTTTGTCTATTAATACCGATTATTTTTTTACACATTTTGTTTCAACTTCAAACATAATAGATTTTTTTTCGCAAACTCGGGTATTAACAGATATCACTCCTAATGTTTTTGATGAACTATATTATTTTTATGGAAAAATTGAAGAAGAATTAAAACATAAATCTATCTATTCCGATACAATAATTAAAAACTTTATAGAACTTTTATATTTGTTTATTCATAAATACTTAACTAACAACAACTGTATTTTATCAAACGAACACAACAAAATATTAAGACTATTTAATGAATACAGAGATTTGGTAATTAAAAATCCCGATAAAAGAAATGACATGGGTTATTTTACTTCAAGGCTAAATATTACTATTAGAAGATTAAACGAAATATGTAAACAAATAACAGGGAAACCCGCCCATGCAACTATATTAGAACAAATACTGCATGATTCTAAAGTATTATTAATATATTCCGATTTGTCAATTTCGGATATAGCCGAAAAGCTGCACTTTTCGAATCAAAATTATTTTGCAAGATTTTTCAAAAAACACACAACTTTTTCACCAAACCAATTTAGGAAAAAAGCCGAAATTGATGAACTTTATTAAGTTATTTTTGTAATTTCTATTTAACTTGTTTAGTAAGCAAAATTATCTTTTCAATAACCGCCTCTACAATTGAATCCGGACACGAAGCTCCCGAAGTTACTGCAATTTTAATTTTTTCTTTTCCCGGCAAATAATTTTCTGTAACCAATTCTTTTTTATCATGAAAATTGTAATGTAAAATTTTTTCTTTCGATATTATACATTCTTTTGATGAAATATAATAAGTTGGGAACCTGTTTTCTAATAATTCTGCTAAATGAGAAGTGTTAGAGCTGTTATACCCCCCTACTACAAGGGCTAAATCAGCATCGGTATCAAGCAACTTTGTAGCAGATACTTGATTATCGTTAGTTGCATAACACAAAGTATCTCGGGTATCCGCAAAATGATTATTTATATTTTCTTCACCAAATTTTTTAATCATAATTTGTTTAAAATATTCCGATATTTGCTCGGTTTCAGTGGCAAGCATTGTTGTTTGATTAATTACTCCGATACTCATAAAATCTTTTGACACATCAAAACCCGCAGTAAATTTCCCCTTAAATAATTCGTGAAATTTTTGCTCGTCTTCATTAATAATAATTTCGCCCAATAATTTTGCTTCTTCTAAATTTTTAACAATTACGGCATTAGCATGCTGATGAATATGAGAAAAAGTTGCCCGAGTTTCTTCGTGCAAATATTTACCGTGAATAATAATCGTATTATTTTTTCCGATAACCGCCCCCCTATTCCATACTTTTTCTACGAAAGGACAGGTCGTATTATATTTATAGGGGTCAATCCCAATAAGTTTAAGTTCTTCTTCAATTTCTACGGTTGTTCCAAAAGCCGGAATTATTACTATATCATCACTTCTCAATTCATTAAAATCTATTAATCGATTTCCGCTTGTATCCATCAAAAATTTAACACCGCGCGATATCAAATCTTCGTTAACAAAAGGATTATGAATCATTTCACTTAGTAAATATATCCTTTTACCTTTATTTTTTTCTATAGTCTCATAAGCAATTTCAATTGCATTTTCAACACCGTAACAAAAACCGAAATGTCGTGCTATATAAAAGGTCAAATTACCGAAAGTAATTTCTGCAGGACTAAAATCTTTTTTTCTTGGGTCTTCGGTCTTTCTTCTTGCCTTAAGTTCGCTTATTATATTGCTTTTATATTTTTCGGGTATATTAAATTTTTTCATAGTATAAATTAAATTTACTTAAATACATTAAAATAGTATGTTAAAAAATCAAAATTTCTTCAAATATCCAAAAATTATCTGTATAAATACAAGATTTTTATTAATATCTTTTTTATTTTAGAACATCAAAAGGTTTACAATAAGTTTATTATTTTTATATGAAAACAAAAGTTTTATTATTTTTTATTATTTTGCTAATTGTGGCTGCCTGCAATCCGACACCCAGATATTTAGGGCGTTATACTGATAACGAGATAAATTTAGATATAGATACGGCAAAAACCGGAGATATTTATATTGGGTTAGCTTCGTTTTATGCGGAAAAATTTCACGGGAAAGAAACTTCTAACGGCGAAACCTACAACATGTACGATTTAACGGCAGCATCGCCTGACTTACCTTTTAGTTCAATTTTACGAATTACAAATTTAAAAAACAATAAAGCGGTGATTGTAAGAATTAATGACAGGATGCCTCCGCATCCCGAAAGAATAATTGATTTAAGTTACGGGGCGGCTGAAAAATTAGACATGCTAAAAGACGGAGTAGTTAAAGTACAAATAGAAGTACTTGAATTGGGAAATTAAAATTTAAAGGATTAATTATGTTAAACGGTATTGCTTCATTTTTTTACCCCCGTTCTGTTGTAGTTGTAGGGGCGTCTTCCAAAGAAAAAAGTATCGGTTACGAACTAACTAATACAATCCTCAAATTAGGTTTTAAGGGAAATTTATACCTGACAAATCCTAAATCTGATGAAATATTAGGCGTAAAATGTTTTAAAAGCGTTGGAGATTTACCTTCAGAAATTGACTTGGCAATAATAGTTGTTCCTAAACAATTTGTTGAAGAAGCTATAGACGATTTAATAATTAAAAAGGTAAAGGGAATAGTATTAATAACTGCCGGATTTAAGGAAACGGGTTCGGAAGGGGAAGAAATTGAAAGAAGAATTACCGAAAAAGTAAAGCAAGCAGGCATAAAAATGATAGGTCCTAATTGTATGGGAGTTATTAGCACATTGCAAAGTATTATGCTAAATGCAACTTTTGTAGCAGAAAAACCGGCTTTCGGCAATACGGCATTTGCTTCGCAAAGCGGAGCATTAGGTGCTGCCGTGTTAAATTCGCTTAGGGAAACAGATATTCGTTTCGCTCATTTTATTAGTGTAGGAAATAAAGCAGATGTTAATGAGAATGATTTAATTGAGTTTTGGCAAAATGATGATAATATAAAAACTATTTCGTTATATCTTGAAAGCTTTGTAAACGGAGAAGACTTAATAAAATTATTTTT
>CALGLM010000272.1 GCA_937930275.1 uncultured Ignavibacteria bacterium | reverse complement strand
TTTACTTTAACATTTTCGCAATACAATTCGTTATTAATATAATAAAAAAAATCCGACTCGATTAAATTCATAACATTCCTCAATAAAAATAATTTACATTTAAAAACCAAGTATTTTAATTTATTAGTTCCACAACCAAAAAAATAAAAAATAATAAGCAAATTATTTTTTAAAATTTCAATAGAATCGGGAGAAAAAAGAGAAAAATATCTTAAAATTATTTAATAATATGCATAAAAATGCGAAGTATAAAGTGTATTTCGGGTGATTTTAAAAGTATAATTAAGTTCTAAAAGTAATTATTTATTATATTTGTAATTAAAAAATTAAAGAGTGAGGTGTAAAATAGCACAGAATAATACACAAAACAGCGTTGTTGATAAAGTGGTATCACTTGCAAAAAGGAGAGGGTTCGTTTTTCAATCAAGCGAAATTTACGGCGGATTAAACGGATGTTGGGATTACGGTCCATTAGGCGTTGAACTTTTAAGGAATATTAAAGAAGAATGGTGGAAAGCCATGACTTACCGTGAAGACGTAGAAGGATTGGATGCCTCTATTTTAATGCACCCAAAAGTGTGGGAAGCATCCGGACATGTCGAGAACTTTACTGATCCTATGATTGATTGTAAAAGCTGTAAAGCAAGATTTAGATTAGATACGCTTGCAGATTTAATTGCCGATAAAAAGAAAGAAAAATCGCTTGACGAACTAAAAACGGCGATAACCGGATCGGAACTTGAAAATGTACTTAGCACTATAATTGAAAATAGTGGAAATAAATTAGGAGCATTTGAACAAGTATTAGAAAACAAAGAATTAGCAGTTAAAATATTGGGAATTCTTAACTGTCCGCAATGCGGAAATAAAGGAAATTTTACAGAACCTCGAAGTTTTAATTTAATGTTTAAAACATTTTTGGGTCCCGTTGAGCAGGAAGGAAATGTTATTTATTTAAGACCCGAAACCGCTCAAGGTATTTTTGTAAACTTTTTAAATGTTCAAGGAAGCAGCAGGCAAAAATTACCCTTTGGTATTGCACAAATAGGAAAAGCATTTAGGAATGAAATAAATACAAAAAACTTTTTATTTCGTACACGCGAATTTGAACAAATGGAAATGCAATATTTTGTAAAACCAAGTGAAGATAAAAAACATTATGATTATTGGAAAGCGGTAAGATTGGAGTGGTACAAGTCATTAGGTATGTCTCCCGAAAAATTACGATACCACGATCATCCAAAGGAAAAATTAGCGCACTATGCTAAGGAAGCAACAGATATTGAATATCAATTTCCGTTTGGCTGGGGAGAAATAGAAGGGATACATAACCGTACGAATTTTGACGTTAGTCGTCACGAGCAATATTCGGGCAAAGCTATGAAGTATTTTGATGAAGAGTCTAAAGAGAAATATTTTCCGTTTATAATTGAAACATCTGCCGGCGCAAGTCGTTCATTTATGGCGTTTTTAGTTGATGCTTATAAAGAAGAAGAAGTTAACGGAGAAGTTAGAACAGTTTTAAGATTTCACCCTAAATTAGCACCGATAAAAGCCGCAATATTCCCATTGGTTAATAAAGACGGGATGCCTGAAATTGCAAGAAAAATTGAATCCGAATTAAGACCTTATATGCGCGTATTTTACGATGATAAAGGTGCTGTAGGTCGCCGTTATAGAAGACAAGATGAAGCAGGAACACCTTATTGTATAACGGTAGATACTCAAACATTGCAGGATAATACCGTAACCGTGCGAGAAAGAGATAGCATGGAACAAATTAGAATATCTGCAAGTGAACTTTTAGATTATTTAAGTAAAAAACTTAGATAGATTAAGTTAGCTGTGAATTGTTCTTTTAATATTTAGCGGAAAATTAAAAAGAAAATTTAAGTGTTATGTGTTTAGTATTTAAAATAAGTAAATTAAAAATTTCCTTCTATTAAAAATTAAGACTAACATTTTCTTTATGTCTCTCTGTTATTTTGTGGAGAGAATCCGCATTAAAAGTAAAATTTGGAAAAATTGTGAACACGCACCCCCATCCCTCCTCTCTAATTTCGCAGAGAGGAGGAAGATTATATCAAAAACTTCAACTGTAAGCAATTTACATGATGCCTATAAATCTCCATTACTAATTATACAACGATAGTTTGTTAAGTGTTGTCACCCGTTCTTTAAAAATTATAGAAAGGATGGGTGAGATGAGCGTGCTTGCGAATATTGGGGAATATTATTATGTATTAATAACAAGGAATTATCATTAATAATTGTAAAAAAATATTTAATACGTTCACATTTAATAATTCTTCAATCAGCCCTTTGGTTGAACTAATCGGTAATTTAATTAGTTAAAGTTATGATAGATGATTTAATAAATTGAATTTTTTAACATTCTATTCGATAAAATCATTTTCACAAATCTAATATTTTAATCAAATCATTTAAATATTATTGTTTATTAACTAAAAAATATTTAGAAAATCTCGATAATACGGGTAACAACTTTCTTAACTAACCATATGGAAAACAAGCAGCTTACTACTTCGTTGATAGACTTCTTCAACCTACCGGAATTTAAAGATGAAGAGACTAATAGAAAAGCAAGGATAATTTATTACATAGTAATAAGTGTTTTTGCCGGATTTTTTATTTTTGTATTGCAAAGGGTATTTAGGGGTGATATAGCTTCAATCGAGCTGTTTTCAATAGTGTTATTGCTTTTATTTATTGCGTTTTTTTTAGTAATAAAAGGGGATACGTATTTTTCGGGAAAATTGTTGGTTTTAATACTACAAGGGTTTACGTTTTATAGAGCTTTTACTTTTAACGGAATACATGATACAATTTTATTTGCAATTCCCGGTACATTAGTTATTGCCGGTTTAATATTAAGCAAACGAGGATTTTTTATATCAACGCTTGCATCTATAGTTACTATAGCAATTTTAGGATATTTGGAGATTAACGGTTATATAACAACTTTTTTTCATTACGTAACTACTTATAATCACGTGTTTGATAGATTAATTATAATTATTATTACGGCAATCGGAGTTTTATTATTCACAAACGAAACGGAAAAAAGTTTAATTAAAACAAAAAGAAGCGAAGAAGAGTTAAGAAAAACAACAAATATGCTAAAAGAATCTGAACAAAAGTTTAGAACCTTGTATGAAAATTCAAGTTTTCCGTTATTACTTTTAGACGAAAATTTAGTAATTATTGATTGTAACTTAGCATCAGTTAACCTTTTTAAAGTATCTCATAAAAAAAGACTGCTGGGTAAAACACCGCTAAATTTTTCTCCAGAGTATCAAACAGCCGGCAAAAGTTCAGTTGAGCTTTCTGATCAAAATTTAAAAATAACTATTGAAAAAGGATATAAAACATTTGAGTGGGTACATTTAAAACAAACCGGAGAAAAATTTATTGCGGAAATTACAATGACTAAAATTGTATCGACCGATAAATCAATGTATTTATGCAACTTAAAAGACATTACTGAACGGAAACTTTTTGAAAATGAGATATACGAAAAGCAATTGTTTATTGAAAGAATTACGGAACAAACTCCGGATTTAATATACATTAACGATACAGAAATTAACGAAACAATTTATGCAAATAGAAATTTGTTGGAAACATTAGGATATGATCTTAAAAAAATACCCTCAAATACTAAAAAATTTTTTGAGCATATATTGCACCCTGAAGACGAACATCAATTTTTAGATTATTACGATCGTAAGTTTGAAGATGATGATAGTATTGTCTATAGTTATCAGTATAGACTTAAAGATGCCAAAGGAGAATGGCGTTGGTTTACGGGTAAAGAAAAAGTATTTCAAAGAGAAGAAGGGAAAGTAGTTTCGGTTATAGGTACTTTACGCGATATCACAAACCTTAAAAAAACGGAAGAAGGATTAGAAAGAGAGCGGCTTTTTACTTCAACTATTTTAGATAGTGTGCCCGGAATATTGTATGTTTACAGTAAAGAGGGTTTATTAAAGAGATGGAATAAAAACCACGAAACATATACCGGATATTCAGCAGAGGAACTTAAAAATAAACATATATTAACGTGGTTTGATGAATCCGATAAAATTAAAGTATTGGCCGAAACCGGAAAAACTTTCGAGAATGATAAGTCGGAAGTTGAAGCTAATTTAATTATAAAATCGGGAGAAAAAATACCGTACTATTTTACGGGTGTGAAAATGATATCCGACTGTGAGGAATATTTGGTTGGGTATGGTATTGATATAAGCGCTCGTTTAGCAAATGAAGAAGCATTAATAAAATCGGAAGAAAAATTTTATCTATTGTTTAACGAAAGTCCGAATGCGTTAATAATACTAAACTACGAAACTCGACTAATTACCGATATAAACGAGTTGGCTTGCGAATCGTTGGGAATAAATAAAGAAAACGTAATCGGTAAAACTTTTGATGATTTAAGCATAATTGATAAAAAGATGAGAGAAAAATTTTTGGAAATAATTATTTCCGAAGGTAGAATTAGAAATTACGAATTGGATATAAAA
>CALGLM010000271.1 GCA_937930275.1 uncultured Ignavibacteria bacterium | reverse complement strand
TCATTTATTTTTCCAATGACTTATTTAACTGAATGGACTGATATATTTCAATTTACTGCTTCATCGTTTTTGAACGGCGCACCGATGAACTCATATACCGAAAATCATAGAAAGCATTATAAATGTGACGCCTACGGTACTATTAGAACGCCATATAATGAAATTTTACCGGCGTTACGTTTAAGAGAAGACGAAACAAGGTATGAGGCTGCAACAGGCGATTATTCAAGAGAAATTTCTTACGAAATTGTTGCGCTAAACGGGTTTAGCGTTTCATTTTCTGCGGTTGATACTCTTGCACCAGATAACGGTTTTATAGATGTTACAGACGTACTTTGGACAACTTCAGGTACTGTTGACGTTCAACCTCATCCGTTTATACCTTCAGACTTTAATTTAGAACAAAACTACCCAAATCCTTTTAATCCGGCAACAACAATAAAATTTAGCATTTCCGAACCGTCTCAAGTAAGTTTAGTGATATACGATGTTTTAGGGAATGAAGTAGAAACTATAATTAACGATAACTTGCAATCAGGTGCATATAGTTCGGTATGGTTACCTTTAAGCAATATTTCGGGTGGCGTTTATTTCTGCAGATTGACTGCAAATAATTTAGCAAAAACAATAAAAATGATATATCTAAAATAATCTAAAAAAAAGCCGGTTAAACCGGCTTTTTTTATTCTAAATTACTTAAGATATCTTCTGCTTTATCTTTATCAACCATATATTTGGGTTTAAATGATTGAAGTAACACGTCCATTTGATGTATTAATCTCTTTTTATAATATTTAGGTGCATAAATAGAACCGTCAATCATATATAAACGCTTTGTTTTTTCGTCATAAAATGTATAGCTTATAAACGGACCTCCTCCGCTATTATCTTTAAACCTCCATAAACCTTGAGTCATAATAGCATAAAAACCGTTAAAATTTACTTCTTTACTGCTTCTATTATCCTCAGAAATTTCAACCCATGTCGAGTCATCTGATGTTCTATAAAACTTTTCAGTAATCTTGTTCCTTAGTGTAACAATTGAATCACTATTTACTAAAGTCGGGCTTGCATTATCAATCCAATGAACAAAAATCCAACGTTCCATATCACTATCGGGTGAACGTCTTAACCAAACAAAATTATCATTTGGTTTATCCATTGCTAATTGAAAATCTGCCTGAACATAAATTAACCAGCCGTAATTTTTTAAAAATTTAGCTTCAATATCTTTTTTCTCATACTTTTCATTATATAATGAATTAAAAAGTCGTTCATCACTTGCTTTTTGAAAAGCATATAATAAATTTTCAGAATAAAGTAATAAGTTTTTAGCTATAACTTCATCAGATTTACCCGTAACGATCATAACAAGCTGATCTTTTGCCCATAAGTCTTTTTTAGTAAAGAAAAATGCACTATCTTTCATTACTAAATCAATTACCTTATCATCTAAAATACTTTCTACATATTTTGATAGCTCGCTACCGGTATTTAGCGGACAAATTATTAGAACATTCTTTTTATTTTTTTGTTTCTCAAAACTATCATAATTAAAACGTTTTAAGTTAAACAAGTTTTCCGGCTGGGGTGTATAAACAATTTTATTAAATACTGTTAATAAAGCCGGTTCTAATGTGTAATAGCTTGCAGTATCGGCAATTACATAAATATCGTCTTCGTTGCCCAATGCTTTCTTTTTTTGATCGCATGCAGTTAATGATACTATTAGCACAATTGCTATAAACGTAAATAATACTAAAGGTAATGATTTTTTGATCATAATGATATCAAATTAATTTTTTTAATTTGTACAAGTTATAATTAGAAATTGTTTCAATTATAAAGGTACGTTAGCAAGGTTTAAAGATACTCCGGGGAGCAGTAAAAAATACAATAACCACATTACAAATCCGATTGAAACCGGAATAGCAAAGTTATCGTCAGCCCACCCATACGAAATATTTTCTGCAATTGCTCCCACTGCAACAGAAATAAACCCGATTAAGTATTCAATAGGTTTTCCTGTAACCTTTGGCGTAACCAAAACAACTAAACATGCAGAAATAAAAAAAGCAGTTGTACCTTCCAAACTTTTAGCCAAAAATTTATGTTTTCCAAACTTTCTGCCAATTAATGCAGCTAAAATATCACTAATAATTAGAACTGAAAAAGCTGTTATAACAATTACTTTGGGAAAAATCATTACAACTATTGCAGCAGATAAAAAGACATAAGTTGCACCGTTTAAGTTTTTTTTGCTGCTGTCTATCTCATGTTTTCTCAGCATAAAACCAAAGTATTTATAAATATACTTTGCAAGCAAAGGAGAGTAGTATCTACCAAAATCTAAAGTCAGTGAAAATAGTGCCAGCGGTACAAGTATAAAAAGGGCAGTAGTTTTATGAATAAAGTAATAAATAATAGGTATTGAAAGAGAGCATAAATGTATGCTCTTTCTCAATACTTCATTTTTATATGCAATGTCATCAAATTGTGTTTGATTCACCATCTATTTTCTCATTATTATTCCCAACTTCCTTACTTTTTCTTTTTTCAAGCAATTCCTTTACGTGGTCGGGAATGTCCGAACTATTTTTAGGGTCTTTGTCGTTTTTACCGTTTGTTTTTTTTACCGGAGGTAATTCTTCACCTCTGATTATTTTATCAATTTCTTCTGAATCCAATATTTCTCGTTCTAAAAGCTCCAATGAAAGGCGATGTAAAATATCTTCGTTGTCTTTTAATATTTTGTCGGCACGGTTCATGCATCTAATGATAATGTCTTTAATTTCTTCGTCAATCATTTCTGCAGTTCTATCACTAAAGTCTTTATGTTTAGTAATTTCCCTACCTAAAAATATCTCTTCTTCTTTACTTCCATAAGATAAAGGACCAAGTTTTTCGCTCATACCCCATTCGCATACCATCTTACGAGCTATTCCTGTAGCCTTTTCAATATCGTTACCTGCACCTGTTGTAAATTTGTTAAAAATCAACTTTTCGGCAGCACGCCCGCCCAATGCATATGTTATCATTGCTTCAAGGTACTCTTTTGAATAAGTATGTTTTTCGTCAACAGGCAAATATGTAGTTACACCAAGTGCTCTTCCACGTGGTATAATTGTAACTTTGTGTACAGGATCTGCTTCCGGAATCATACGAGCAACAAGCACATGACCTATTTCGTGATAAGAAGTAACTTTTTTCTCTTCTTCGGTTATAATTAGACTTTTACGTTCCATCCCCATCATAACTTTATCTTTGGCTTCTTCAAAATCGTCCATGCTAACTTTTGTTTTGTTTTTTCTTGCAGCAAGTAATGCTGCTTCGTTAGCAAGATTTGCTAAATCTGCTCCTGCTAATCCCGGAGTACCTTTAGCTAATACTTTTAAATCTACGTCAACATCTAACGGAATTTTTCTTGTGTGAACTTTTAATATTCCTTCACGTCCGTTTACATCAGGTCTATCAACAACTACTTGTCTATCAAAACGACCCGGACGTAACAGCGCTGGGTCTAAAACATCCGGACGGTTGGTTGCCGCAATTATAATGACTCCGCTATTTTGCTCAAATCCATCCATTTCGACTAATAATTGGTTAAGTGTCTGTTCTCTTTCGTCATGTCCGCCGCCTAAACCTGCACCACGATGTCTTCCCACAGCATCTATTTCATCAATAAATATTATACAAGGTGCATTTCTTTTACCTTGATCAAATAAATCTCTTACTCTGCTTGCGCCGACACCTACAAACATTTCCACAAAATCGGCACCGCTTATAGAAAAGAATGGCACTCCTGCTTCTCCGGCAACTGCACGTGCAAGTAAAGTTTTTCCGGTTCCCGGAGGTCCCAATAATAAAACACCACGAGGTATTTTACCGCCTAATTTACGGAATTTTGAAGGTTCGCGTAAAAATTCAATTATCTCTTGAAGCTCTAATTTCGCTTCGTCTGCACCGGCAACATCTTTAAATGTAAATTTAATTTGGGATTCGTTTATCAGTTTGGCTTTGCTTTTTCCGAAATTAAATAAACCGCGTGAGCTACTTCCGCCTCCTCCTCCTTGCATTCTGCGCATTATTAAAAACCATACACCTATAATTAGTACCCAAGGTAAAAATCCTAAAACAACATTTAACCACTCGTTTGAGTTTTTAACAAATGTATATTTTATATTTTTTTCTTTCCATATTTTTACTTGTTCTTGTAAAATAG
Organism: uncultured Ignavibacteria bacterium; assembly: GCA_937930275.1. Classification (GTDB taxonomy): domain Bacteria; phylum Bacteroidota; class Ignavibacteria; order Ignavibacteriales; family Melioribacteraceae; genus JAEXOD01. The sequence goes on along the minus strand of CALGLM010000271.1, from coordinate 7,738 downwards.
GCTCAACTAAAGTAACCGTAAACTTATCTGTTTTAACCCATGTATTATTTACACTTAAGGATTTTTCTTTAACTAAAGTCCCTTCAAAAGTATAATCGTTAATATCAGTTTTAATTATTTTACCTTCAAGAATTTCATCGCCTTCAAGTAATTGCTGGTAAACATCAAAAGTTATTTCAGCAGTTCCTGACGAGCCACCACGCCATAATTGCATAACTATTACAGCTGCAATTATTACGGCACCCCAGCTAAAAACAGTTTTAATTATTTTTGACCAATCAAAATCATCATTCTTCTTGTTCGAGCCGCCGTCACCTGAATTCTTATTATCAGAATTATCCTGTTTTCGGTTATCGGCAAAATTTAATTTTTTTATCATTTATATTTTCCCTCTTTATTCATGTAAAGAATATATTGAGCGTAAGTTTCTATATTTTTGCCCATAATCCAACCCATACCCAATTACAAACTTATCCGGAATTTCAAACCCAATATAATCAATTTTTACGTTATATTTTAGCGAATTAGGTTTAAAAAGTAGTGTAGCAACTTTTACAGATGCAGGTTTATAATGTTCCATTATTTCTTCGATATACTTTAAAGAAAGCCCTGTATCTACTATGTCTTCAACTATAACTATATTTCTATCTATAATATCTGCATTTAACTCTTTTAGCAACTTTACTTTACCGCTTGATATTTTTGAATCACCGTAACTTGATAACTTAAAAAAGTCCATCTCGCAGCTTAGATTAATATTTTTCAGTAAATCAGCCATAAACATAAATGAGCCATTCAAAATACCGATAAAAATCGGAAGTTTTCCCGCATATTCGTTTGCTATTTGTTCTCCCAACTCTTTAACTCTTGATTGAATTTGTTCTTCGGACAAATACTTAACAAACTTTTCGTTCCCTACTAATATTTCCTCTGCTTCTAAGTTAAGTCTATCCATAATTTAAGCACCTTCTTAGTTTTATTCGTAATTTTATATTTATCGTTAATCCTATAACCAATAACATAAATTATTTCGTTCACATTTACCAAAACTTTTTGATTTGCTTTAGTAATAACATCAATTTTATTATCAGTTAAAAAATCGCTAATTTTTTTACTACCTTTCATTCCTAAGGGATTAAAAAAATCACCGCTTTTCCAAGTTCTAATATAAAGATTCTTTGAATCTATTAGATTAAAATCCAAATACTCTTCATTGGTTAATTTATTCTTAACATTTATTTTTTCTTTATCAGTTATTTCCGAAAATAATTTAATATCACCGATATTAATCGGAACACCTACAGTAAGATGTACCATTTCGTCATTTTTTTTTATTTTTTTAGATAGAATCAATTTATCTCTATCTCTAAACAAAAATATTTCTTCTTTAAGTTCTAAAAATTTACCAACTTGAATATTTTTTATATTAGCTAATTTTTCTGCATCTAAAAAATCAAATCTATAATTAAATTTTTCTTCCAATTTAATTTTTATACATTCGCTAATAACCGTCAATCCATGTTCATCAAATATTGCCAAATCTATATAAATATTATGTTTGTCCGTTTTAATAAACCCTTCTGTAATTTTTCTAATTTCCTTAAAATAGAATTCACTAATACCGTTCAAATTTTTTACGGTTCTCTGGATACCAACTTGATAAGCACTATTAAATTCCGAAATTATCGGAATCAACTTATGCCTTATAAAATTTCTTTTATATGTGAGATCATCATTTGATTTATCAAATCTATACATTAAACCGTTATCTTTTAAAAACGTATTTATCTCATTTTTTGTTAGACAAAGTAAAGGACGAATTATAAAACCCTCTCTAATTATGGGAATACCGTTTAAACCTTTTAAACCGGTCCCTTCAATCAAACGTTGTAAGACAGTTTCAATATTGTCATCTAAATTATGTGCGGTTGCTATTTTATTAAAATTAATATTGGTTTTTAATTCAATTAACTCCTTGTATCGAATCTGCCTTGCGGTATCTTCAATCGATTTTTTTGTTTCGATAGCACACTTCTTTATGTCAGCGCTTTTTACCGTTATCGTAATATTGTATTGTGAACACAAGTTAATACAAAAGTCTTCATCAAGCAAACTATCATTTCCCCTTAAATTATGATTTAAGTGAAAACAGTGAAATTCAATATCAAGAAGTTTTTTTAAAAATATAAAGAGATGGAATAAAAAGACACTATCACCTCCGCCGCTTAATGCCAAAATAATTTTATCCCCTTTTTTAATTAGGTCATTTTCTTTAATAAAATTAATTGCTTTATTATAAGTGTTCACTAAAAGCCAAGTTTTTTTAAATAATCTTCCGTTAGTCGATTTTCTTTTTTACCTACAATTTTTTCAACATATTTTCCGATAATATCAAACTCTAAATTTAACTCATCTCCAATTTTAACATATTTAAGAACTGTATTTACCCAAGTATGCGGTATTATTGCAACATCTAAAACAGAATCATTAAAATTGGCAACAGTTAAGCTAATACCGTTAAGAGATATTGACCCGACATTTATTAAATATTTATAAAACTCTTTTGGATACTGAATAGTTAATTGATAACCCAAATCTTTAGTAATTAGTTTAACAATCTTACCGGTACAATCAACGTGTCCATAAACAAGATGACCGCTAATTTTTTTATTTAATGTTAAAGAAGATTCAAGATTAACAAAAGAATTAACACTTAGTTGTCCCAAATTAGTTTTTTTTAATGTTTCTTCAACAGTTGAAATATTAAAAGTATTTCCTTCTTTTTTTTCGACAGTTTGGCAAACACCGTTAACAGAAATGCTATCACCTAAAAATATATCTTTAATTAGAAGTTCGGAAAAAATAGAAAATTCAATACCGTCTCCTTTTCTATTCTTTTTTATTACTTTACCTATTTCCTCAACAATTCCGGTAAACATTATTTTACCTTTAGATAATTCAGTAAAACGTCATCACCCAAAGTTAAAACTTTATTAAGCTTTAAAGGTATTGCTTTGCTTAATTTTTTTACACCTACATCTTCAAACGGAGCAAGCCCATTCCCCAAGATTTTAGGACTAATAAAAACATCTAATTCATCAAAAAGCCCCTTTTTTATGAAATTAGTAAAGATGCGTGCTCCGCCTTCAACTAAAATCGAGTATATTCCGATTTTATATAATTGTTGTAAAACACTTTTATACTTCAATTTCCCCTTTTTGTTCTGCTCTGCAAAAACTACATTTACTCCAAGTTCTTCAAACAGTTTTAACTTTTTAAAATTAGCCTTATATATTTCACTACATACCAAAATAGTTTTTCCGTCTTTCATATTAAATATTTTGTACTCGTTAGATAGTGAACAATCAGAATTAATTACAATTCTATATGGATTTCGTCCTTCTAAAAGTCTTACCGATAATTCCGGATTATCAATTTTAACAGTATTGCTACCAATTAAAACCGCATCATAAATATTTCTAAGTTCATGGACATAAGTTCTGCTTTCGGCACAAGTTATCCACTTACTCTTAAAATATTTATCTGCTATTTTCGAATCTAATGTCTGTGCTACTTTAAGATGTATATATGGTAATTTAGATGTTATGTGTTTAAAAAATATCTTGTTTAATTCAAGACATTCTTTTTTAAGTACGTCTATTTTAACTTCTATTCCGGCTTCTTTTAGTAAACGTACACCGTTACCTGCCACAAGCGGATTTGGATCCAAAGTACCAATAACAACTCTCTTAACTTTCTTTTCAATAATAGCATTAACACAAGGCGGAGTTTTTCCGTAGTGGGAGCATGGTTCTAAATTTACATATAAAGTTGCTCCCTCTGGATTTTCCTTACACGCGGCAAAAGCATTTATTTCGGCATGGTTTTCGCCAAACTTAGCATGATAGCCAACTCCGATAATTGCGTTATTTTTAACAATTACCGCACCAACCATAGGATTTGGGCTAACAAAGCTTTCCCCTTTTTTAGCTAACTCTATAGTCAGCTTAATATACGCTTCATCATCAAGCAGGCTGTTCAAGTTCAAGTATCTCGTATTTAATTAAACCGGCTGGTACTTTTACTTCAACTATATCCCCTTTCTTTTTATTCATCAAAGCTTGACCGACCGGGGAGGTAATTGCTAACTTTCCGCTTTGTAAATCTGCTTCTTCTAATGATACTAAAGTATATTTTAATATTTTTCCGTTATTTAAGTTTTTAATAGAAACGGTTGTTAAAATATGTACTATATCGTTAGGTAAATTTGATGTATCTATTATTCTTGCTTTAGAAAGCATCTCTTCTAACTTACTTATTTTTAACTCTAATAATCCCTGTGCTTCTTTAGCAGCATCATACTCGGCATTTTCAGACAAATCACCATATGATCTTGCTTCGGCAATTCTTTCCGCCATTTGTTTTCTGCCGTTTGTCTTTAGCTCTTTTAATTCAGCTTCAAACTCAAGGATTTTTTCCCTGCTCAAGTTAATAAATCCTACTTGCGACACTTTTTCTCTCCTATTTTATTATAAAAAAAATTGCCACTGCAATGCGGTGGCAAAAATTTATATTTATTTATCAAATATCTCTAAGTCAAATTTAATAAATTTTTCTTTAAATATCAATTTTTTACTTCGTTTATCCTACAAATTGGCTTAAAATCACAATTACTGCATACATTATCATAAAAATCATCCCTTGTAATTAAATTGAATTTTCCCTCATTAATTTCATTTACAAGTCGAATAATATTTTGTTCTGCATCTTCCATTGTGTTTTCGTTAATAGCTATAGCAGTATTTAAATCATCTTCTTTTGGGAATATATTAAGCCCAAATCCTTTTTTAGAATAAACTAATTTATAAAATTGAAAATTATATGCTTTTAAGTTACTTTCTGTTAACTCATTAAGCAATTTTGTTGCAGCAATTAAATAAACAGGCAGTTGGTTGGAGTAACCGCTTTTAATATCTTCTGCTTTAATTTCGGCTTTTCCGGTCTTATAATCAATTATCAAAAAACATTTTTCGTTTTCATTTACATCAATCCTATCTATTTTCCCTTGAAGCTTAATACCCCCTATTTCAAGCGGTTTATCTGTTGATAATAATTTATCTTTTTCTTTTGATGTTAGTTTTCCAAATTTCACTTCAAAAAAAGACGGCAAAAATTGTTTAGTTTTATTCCTTTCACTTTCTAAATACTTCCAAAAAATTGAATTACTTTTATTATTTTCTACACCTAAAAGTTTCTCTTTTTCATAAAATGAAATCGGTAAATTTAATAATGAGTTTTCTATTTTCTTTGTTGCAATATCAAAGAATATATTACTAATTTTAAGAAAAGTTCTATCATCACATCCGTTTAATATTAGATTTTTATCTCTCAGCTGACTATGGAATTCATACAATATCTCGTGTACTATATTCCCTTTTTCAAAAACTTCAGGCTCTTCACTCGGTTCTTTATACGGTTCTAATTTAAACACTCTTTTGGCTAAATATTTAAAGTGGCACTTTGCGTACTCATCAAGTTGTGCAACAGAAAATTGTCTATCCAATATTATCTTAAGGTACTCTTCCACCTTTTGTTTATTATCACTTTCGGAAATATTAGATAAAATATAACCGTTAAATTCATTATCGGCTAAAAAATTATTTACTCTGTTTTCATAAACTTCACTTACTGTTTTTATTCTTGTTTCAGGAATAAAAGTTTTGAACATCTCTTCAATTTTTGTGTAATCATCTTTTTTATCTGTTCGTAATAAAGCTCCGTATAAAGTTAATAATTCATCGTTACAGTAAATTTTGTTATCAAAATAATTTTTTGAATTATCAATTTCAGTAATTTCAAATACTTTTTGTAATTCACTAAAAAATATCGATTCTTCAAGTTCACTTTCATTTTCATTAGCTGGGTATGAAAAATATAACCCTTTATTCCAGCATGATAAAGTCTGATAGAAGTGGTATCTTTCTTCAGTTTGATGAGTTTTATCTTTTTGGTTAAACTTGTTTTTGTCAAATATTTCCGGTTGGTACTTAGTCGGAAATTGCCCGTCTATCATTCCACCTACAAACAAATAATCAAATCTTATTCCTCTTATTTCATTAATTGTTGTTACTAAAACACCGCATTCAGAAATTCCGATTGTATTATACCTTGCCCATTTACATGCTGTTTTTATATTATCTATATAAAACTTTAAATTAATTGGAGTGTTTTGATATTCACTTTTTAGAAGTACAAAAATTTCTGATATCACTTCTAAAAACTTTGAAAGTGCAGCAACATTTTTTTTATTAATCTGATGGTTTTCCGATAATAAGAAATCATGAATATCTAACCTGATAATTATATTATTTATCTCAGATAAAAAATCATCAATAGATAGCAACTTTTCAAAAGGTTCTAACAGTTTTTCAAGCTTTATAAATTTTTCTAAAGCATCCTTATAAATATTTTTATTTAATTGATCATAATAATCTATATCTAATTCTTTATCATATTCTTCAAGTTTTTCTTCTATTGTTTTACGCCAAGCCGATTTACCGATTGTAATTTTTAATTCACCGGCAGCTCGAACAATATTGCTTGTATCGCCCAAATATTTCTTTATAATTTTATTGTCAATAACATTAAATATATCTTTATAGTAATAATCGTTTTCTATAATATTTAGCAAATTTACAAGTAAAATTACTATTGGTGCATTATCAAGTTTATATCTATCCGTCAAATTTAGCGGTATTTTATATTTAGCAAATACGCTTCTTATAATTGCAGAATAGTTTTGAATTAAATTAAAAGCAATACAAATTTTATTAGGCGGAGTATCTGTACTAACTAACAAGTTTTTTATTTCTTTTGCAATAAATTCAATTTCTTTGTATCTGTTATCTGCCTTAATTTTTTTTATTTTATCTTTATACTTACTAATAGGGCTAATGCTATGTCTTGCAAATAAATTCTTTCTGCAGATGTTTTTAAACTCCCCAAAAGGGGTTGAAGAAAGGTCTTCAATCTGATTAAATCCCTTGACTTCAAAATGTTTAGTAGGTCCTTCCAAATGAAAGAAAATCGAACTGTTTTTTTCATAATAATCAAAATCAATGAAAGTATTACAAAAATTTGCAACAGTGCTTATTATCTCAATTTCCAATGGTGTAAATTCGTCAAAACCGTAAAAAATAATATTTTCTATTTCAGGAAAATTAGTATAAAAGTTTTCTTTTAATTTATCTTCGCCTAAAATTAATAACTCCTCATAAACATCCCCTATTTCATAAAATTTTCTCTCTATGCATTTCCTTTTATAATTTCCGTATATTTTAGCTATATCTTTAGCTTTTTTTGCACTTCCCCCGATTAATTCAGATTCAGCTTCGCTTAATAATCTATCAACCGTAATACCGTTTTCCTTAAACTTTGAAATTAAGTTTTTTATTCTATCCAACGTTCCGGTAGGTATTTTATTGCTATATACATTAAAATACTCAAGTGCTTCTTCCGTAAAGCTTTGTTTAATTAACACAGAAGCAGCAGCATCACTAATTAAATTATATGATAAAGATAGCTCCAACAGCTTATTTGATAGAGTAGCAAAAGTTTCCATATATATTTTTGAACACACATTATTTGGGCTATCTTTTACTATCTGTTTACGCCAATACAATGATTTTCTGTTTGTAGGTACAATTATTAATAGCTTATTAAATTTACCCGAATTTAT
>CALGLM010000270.1 GCA_937930275.1 uncultured Ignavibacteria bacterium | reverse complement strand
ATGTTTAGGCGTAGCTGAAAAATCTGCTTGCAAGCAGATAGAATTACCGTTTTTTAATTTTAATTTGTTGTTTATATCTTGAATATTTTTAAACCAAGCCAATTCGCTATTGTGTATATGATGAGCTTCATCGTTTAGAATAAGTAAATCGGATATTTTATCACTTCTTAATATTTTACCTAAATCAGTACCGTTGCTTTTATCTGCGTCCTGTTTAACTTTTGTGCCTAAAAACGTTTCTTCAAAAGTTAGCTCGTTGGATTGGTCAAAAAATATACGATGTACATTTGTTAAAAAAATGTTACCAAATTCGGAAATTGTTTTAACTTCATCCTGAAAATGAAACGTGGGGCTAAAATCATTTTTCCAGTCTCTATCTTCAAAACCGTTATCGGGGATAAACGGCTCTTCAATAAACATCTTAAGGTTTTCAAAATCTTTTTTAATACGATTTAAAACAATAATATTGGGTGTAATAACTAAAATATTTTTTGATAAGAGGCAATTATTTTCGTAAAGTTTATTAAAATAAGACCAGACTAAAGTTAAACCCATAACTTTTGTTTTGCCTGAGCCGGTTGCCATTTTAACAACGTAACGGGTCCAATCTTCTTCAAAACTTCCGGTAGATATTCTGCCGGAGGAATCAAAACGCATCAAACTATACTTATCTGTTGCCTTTGCTACTTCATACAAATATATTATGGTTTCAATTGCTTCTCTTTGAGAAAAATAAAATTTAAAATTTACTTTTGTGTCACGTAGTTCGGGGTTAAACCAATAGTTTAATAAAGCTTTTGTAGTGGCAGTTATTCCCGGATAATTATCATCCCGCCATTTTTCTACTTCAATGCGTATTTTATAAACAAGAGGCGGTAAAATTTTTTCATAAACACTTTCAAATATCGATTCTTGAAATTCAGTAGGTTGCCATCTCTCATTATGCCTTAAAATTTTAAACGGATCCATCATAACCCTTTAATAATTTTGTTTGTATGGTAAATATATAAAAAATATAGAATTAGTAAAAGAAAAATATTTTATACATAAACTATTTTGTTTAGAGGGTAATGTTTTTAATTATCCGTTCAGCAAACGGTTACTTAAATAAGGATAATTAAATATATTACTTAAATAATCGGAAAAAAGTGTAATTTGGTACTCTTATTATTTTGGTACTTATAAATAGGAGATACTTATGCTAATAAACTTAACAAATCATCCTTCTAAAAATTGGGATAAAGAGCAATTTA
>CALGLM010000269.1 GCA_937930275.1 uncultured Ignavibacteria bacterium | reverse complement strand
AAAAAGTAATAAAAACATGTAATTAAAATTATTCAAAAACTATTTATATATAAAAAACTATTTAGCATTTTATTAGGTGATTTGTTAAACTAATTAAATTATAAGTAGTGCGTGGGGTTAAAGAGGTAAATTTAATAAGAAATTAATCACAAATCATAACTGTTATTCTTTAACAAACATCTTTCCGGGTAGTTGTTTTACAAGTCCTTTAAACTCAAGCGATAATAAATTTATTAGGCAATCCGATGTACTAAACCCGGTATTATTGGAAAGTTGATCGATATGAATAGGTATATCCGAAAGATTATCAATTATACTCTGTTCAAACAAATTTAAATCAAAAATAGGTTTCCTAATTGGAATCGGCGGATTATGCAGTATGTTTAATTCATCAAAAATATCTTCGGCTTTGGAAACAGGTTTTGCCTCACCTCTTTGAATTAAATAATTAGTTCCTTCACTTTGCGGAGAGGTGATATTACCGGGAACTGCAAATACTTCTCTTCCTTGGTCAAGCGCAAATCCGGCTGTTTGTATAGCTCCGCCGTTAAGTTTTGTTTCAATTACCAAAGTTCCTAATGAAAGTCCCGAAATTATTCTATTTCTTTTGGGAAAGTTTTGAGGATCAGGGCGAGTATCTAAAGCGTACTCTGTTAAAACTAAACCGGTTTCGGTTATAGAATTAAATAGTTTTTTATTTTCAGGCGGATATATTACATTAATGCCGCTTCCTACAACAGCGATAGTTTTTCCGGAATTTGCAATGACAGTACTATGAGCAATCGAGTCAATTCCTCTTGCTAAGCCGCTAACAATAGTTAAATTTTTTGTAATTAGTTCTTTAGTAAATTTTTCGGCAATTAACTTACCATATGCAGTCGGTTGGCGAGTTCCGACAACTGCTAAACAATCTGAATTTAACAATTCCAAAGAACCGATATAGTACAGTAGCAGTGGCGGGGAATAAATTCTTTTTAACGATGTAGGGAATTCGTCATCCCAAAAAGTAAGTATATTTGCACCGTATTTATTTAATTCATCGATTTCCTTAAATGTAAGTTCAATAAAATTATCTACTTCATATTTAATCTTTGAAATACGGGCTGCAAGTGTGGTGTTTATGTAGTCAACTTTACATAACAAGTTAACAGGGGCGTTTAGTATGCTCTCAAAAGAACTAAATTTAGTATATAGTGAAAGTAATTTGGAAGTGCCTATTCCTTCAATAGAAAGTAGTGCTTTTATTGTTGCAATAAACTCAACCCTTTCCTTTAACATACTAACTCACTTAATTTTCCGGAATATCAATATCATCAATATTTGCAATAATCATTGTATTAGCCGGTGATTTCTTATGACCTAAAATTTGTTGAACCGCATCTCCTTCTTGACAGACCAACACCGTATCACCGATTCCGCTATCAATTAAATCCAATGCAATCCAATCTTTAGTACCTACAAAATTTCCGTTTAAATCTATTTGATGTACTAATAATAATTTTTGACCGACTAAATATTCGTCCTTTTGGGTTGAAACAATATTCCCTTTAATCTTTGCTAAAAACATTACTCAGCTGAATCTGGGTTGTTTGACGATTCTTTCTTTTTGCCAAAAAACATTATTGCGATAGGAATTACTATAACATACGCAATTATTAAAACAATAGGAGAATAAGTTAATGAAACCGGGTTATCCCATGGGCCTTTTGACATTAAAATATATCCAAATGTTAACAATACTACCGATACAATGGTTAAAACTATATTGTTTTTAGTCCAATAGTTTTCAAATGGGGAAGGTTTTGCTGCTTTTGTAGTTTTTACAACTTTCTTTACTTTTGACATAATTTACCGACAATTGTTAATAGTACCGCCCGCGTTTACGGGCGTAATTTATAATCACAAAATTAATAAAATTTTACAACTTAATAAAACTATTTATTAATCTGATATACGATTTTTCTAATTGTATCAAACTGTAAATAAGGGTATTCGTTTCTTAAAGCATCAATAGCATCTGATGCACTTAGTTTTTCGTCACGAAGATTTTTAAATTTTTTACGAATAATATAGTCACGAACGGATTTTTCGTTAATTAGTCCTTTACTTTCCAATAAATCGTAAATATCATCGCTAATTAAATCCGATAATGGATTATTACTGCTGTTTCTTTCGTCAGGGTGCAACATTTTTCCCTCTCAATTAAATGATTGTTGAATTAAACAGTAGATATTACGTGTCTATAAACCTCCGAATTATCAAAAATTTTTACATTTTAAATATAACATATTTTTATTAACAACAAAATATAAAAATTGTTCCAATAATGCTAATAAAATAAAAAAAATATTTATATTGCAATTAAAGGTTTTAATTATTTTAAATGAGTTTACCCATTAAACATTCATTAGTTAAATATTTTTTTATTGCAATTTTAGGTATCTGCGTATTATTTTATTCTTTCGGATATGTTATAATATATTCGGGTTTACATATTCAGTTTAAGGAAGCCGGCGTACGAAAGATTAGACAATATGCGACTAATAGAGCTATAAAAAATTTTGATTTTATTAATTCCTTTGATTCATTGAGTATAGTTAATAAACAGTACCTTAATATACTAAAAATACATAAATCGGTTTATTACGGAAAAAGTGATGATTTTATGTTCATTAAAAAACATGAGGTTAAATACTTTGGTAAACTGTTTGATATTATTAAACAAAAACAGGTTGGTGATACTATTTATTTTTTATGCATTAGCGATAAAAATGAGGATATGCTGGAAAAATCGTTTTTAGAGCATTATTTTGCAGAAAAAGGTAATAATTCAAAAAGCCAACCCTTAAAAAACATTGTAGAAAAGTTACATTTTGACGGATATATTGATGAAATGTTAAAATTGCCGAATATTCAAGACATAAGCAAAGAATATCCCCATATATTTGCTTATCCTCTTGAAAACGTTTTGGATATTCCGGCACCCCCGCCTAAAAATTTTGCTTAATTCTATTCTTTAATAGTTTTAAAAATCGAATAATAAAATCGGTTTTATTTTAAAAATATTCACTTTTCATTTTAAAACAAAATGGCGGAATTTTTATGCAAAAAATAAAGTACATAGTTTTGCTTATTTTTATAGGCGGACTTACGTTTGGACAAACCGTTTCAAAAACAGATACTATGAAATATCAAATGGCACCTATTACGGTAACAGCTACAAGATATGCCGAAAACACTATAGAAATACCTTATGCGGTTACCATTTTACCCAAAGATCAATTAACCTTAACAAAAGGTTATGGCTTAGATGAAGTACTAAACAGTGTTCCGGGTGTGTTAACACAATCACGTGCGGGTACACAGGATGTGCGAATAGTAATTAGAGGGTTTGGTGCAAGAGGGGCAGGCGATAGATCTAACAGCGGAACTTCCAGAGGAATTAGAGTAATGATGGACGGAATTCCGGAGACAGAACCGGACGGAAGAACATCATTTGATAATATAGATATTACCAATGCAGAAAATATTGAAATTATTAGATCAAACGCTTCTTCTCTTTGGGGAAATGCAGCCGGCGGTATTGTGAATATTTCGACAATTCCGGAATTTGATAATTACTTTTTTAATATAAAAGGATTTACGGGAAGTTTTGGGTTTAAAAAAATTAATGTTCAAGCCGGATCTGAATTTTCTAACGGAAAAATATTTGGCTCTTATTCACAAAGTAATTTTGACGGTTGGAGAGTTCATAGTAGCGGAAAAAGAACGGTTGTAAATTTGGGCGTTATTTCTGATTTAAGTAATGTTACAAAATTGGGCTTTTTTGCAGTAGGAACAAGTAATTTATTTAGAATACCGGGACCTTTAACATTAGAAGAATACAACAATGATCAAACTTTGGCAAATTCTACTTACTTAAAACGAGATGAACGCAGGTATAATAGATTAGGAAGAATGGGTGTTACATTTGAACACAAGTTAAATGCAAACAACGAAATTTCTTCTATGCTGTTTGTTAATCCTAAATACTTACAACGTTCGGAAAGAAATACTTTTAGAGATTTTACTCGTTATCATTTTGGCGGAAATATAGTGTTTCGCAACACATATAACTTTAACGAAAATTTGCATAATAGTTTTAGTGCCGGTTTAGATGAAGCATATCAAGACGGCGCAATACTATTTTATAACCTTTCTGCTACGCAAGGAAGAGGCGAAACTTTAAAGGATAATAAAAGAGAAGGTGCAAATACCTTCGGTGCATTTTTTCAAAATGAGTTAAAAATTAATGAGAAATTTAGTGCCTTAGTTGGCGGTCGTTATGATAATGTTACTTATTATAGTGAAAGTTTTATTGATCCGGAATTAGGATTACAGAAAAAATCTTTTGAGCATTTTACACCTAAAGCAGGAGTTACTTATCTATTTAATCCATCGCATAGTGTATATTTTAATTTAGGCGGCGGTGTTGAAGTACCGGCAGGTAACGAAACAGATCCGGCAATTACAGGAATTGATTTATTGAATCCTTTGTTAGACCCGATAGTATCAACTACATATGAATTGGGGACAAAACATATTTATTTTATCGGAAAAGAAAATACTATTCAATCTGTTACTTATGATATCGCATTATATTATATTAATATCAAGAATGATATTATTCCGTATAATAGCGGAAAATTTTATATAACGGCAGGTAAAACACACAGAATGGGAGCTGAATTAAGTACAAGTTTGACAACAAAGTACGGTGTTAATTTTTCGGGTACCTTAACTTACTCCTCTAATAAATATGATGAATATATTATTGATCCGATGTACGGAACTTATGCAAATTACAAAGATAATAAAGTTGCTGGTGTACCGGATATGTTTTATTCAGCTACATTATCTTATTCACCCGAATTCTTTAAAAATGCACTTGTTAGCGTAACTTTTAACGGAATGGGTAAGTATTTTGTTGATGACGCAAATACAATCGAAGTTCCTAATTACGGAATAATTAATGCTAATTTAGGTATAAAAGATTTTAATTTAGTTAAAGATCATTTGGATGTAGGTTGTTTTATTTCTGTGAATAATTTGACTAATAAAAAATATGTTGCAAGTGCATTCATTAATCCGGATTTAGATAGCAAAACAAAAGCGCCAATTTACATTGAACCGGGATTGGAACGTAATTTTGTGTTTTCACTAAATTTTGCAATTAAATAATTTAATTTAATTTAATATTATCTCACCTCTATTTCCCCTTTCAAAAATTTAGATCAATTTGAAAGGGGAAACTTTTAAAATATACTTTACAAATACAAAAAATAGTTAATCATTTTTGGTGTTAAGTCTTAATTAATAAATTATTATATTTGTATATTAAAATATATTTTTTATTGTTGATTTAGTTATGAGTAAGTATATTCTTGTATTTTTGGGAGCGGGTTTAGGCGGAGTGTTTAGATTATTATTCTCGTCAAAAATTAACGAATTTTTCCCTTTTTTCCCTTTGGGCACTTTAGTTGTTAATGTAATAGGGAGTTTTTTGATTGGTCTGATAATCTTTGGTTTGGCAGATAAACAAATCATTAATAGCGATATGAAATTATTTTTAACAGTGGGGGTATGCGGAGGATTCACAACTTTTTCTACGTTTTCTTATGAAACACTTCAATTATTCAAAAATTCAGAGTTCTTATTAGGTGGGTTAAATTTGCTTCTTTCAATTATTTTAACGATTTTAGGTGTATATTTAGCGTATGTTATCTTTAGAGGTTGATATGAAAATTGAAGGGGAAGCTAAACTATTACGTATTTTTATTGGTGAAAGTGATAAATTAAATTCAGTCAGTTTATACGAAAAGATAGTTGTGGAAGCTAAAAAATTTGGTTTAGCCGGTGCAACGGTATTTAAAGGAGTAATGGGTTTTGGAGGAAATAGCACAACTATTCATTCTTCAAAATTATTAACTATTTCGGCTGATTTACCCGTAATTATTGAAATTGTTGACGAAGTTTCAAAAATAGAATCTTTTATTCCTTTAGTTGATAAACTTTTTGAAGAGAGTAATTGCGGCGGGTTAATTACATTAGAAAAAGCTGAAATAATTAAATACGTAAAAAGTAAAAAAGGCTGAGATATTATTGTATAGAATATTTTTTCGGTTATCTTTATTATTAATTTTAATTAATTCGGTTTATGCTCAAAATTATGTATATAACGGAGTTCAGTTTTATAACGAAACTAAAGAGTATTTTAAAGCACCGATTAATTGGCAAGCAAAAGATTTTATAATTTTAAGTTCGGTTGCCGCTTCAACGTACTTATTAATGCAGACGGATGAGAATCTTAATAATTATGTTGTTAAAAGCGGAAATGAAAATAAGACTATCATTTATGAAACAGCCAGAGTCTTTGGCGAACCATATTTTTCGCCGATAATAGGTACAATTTTACTAATTAACGGCTCGGTAACGGATAATAATAGTAATAAAAGACTTGGTTTTGAAATTTTACAATCAATCTTTTATTCAGGGGTTACATCCGGCTTTGTAAAAATTTGTTTTGGTAGAAGCAGACCTTATCAAAGCCTGGGGAATAGCGATTTCCATCCGTTTTCTTCATTTGACGACTCTAAATTATCGTTACCTTCTGGACATACAACTTTAAGTTTTGCGCTATTCACAACATTATCACTGAACTCAAAAAATGATGTTATGAAAGTAATTTATTTTGTTCCTGCACTTTTTACGGCAGCGTCCCGTGTAGCACAAAACAAACATTGGTTAAGCGATGTTTTTTTAGGTGCAACTATAGGTTATTTTACGGCAAGATTTGTGCATTCACTTCATGATTTTCCACAATTAGAACAAACAGCAATTCCGCAACAATCGGACTTAATAAGTTTTTCAGTACCTTTGTTCTAAATTAGTGACTTTTAATTTAATTAAAAAAGTGGTATTTTAAAGGCTATTTAAAAATTTTATCGGCAAAATTTTAGTATGAGTATAGAAAAAGAAATAAACAAGAGAAAAACATTTGCAATTATTAGCCACCCCGATGCGGGAAAAACTACACTTACCGAAAAACTGTTACTTTATAGCGGTGCAATAAATATTGCAGGTGCAGTTAAATCAAATAAAATTACAAAAACTGCAACTTCAGATTTTTTGGAAATTGAAAAACAAAGGGGAATATCGGTAGCAACTTCAGTTCTTTCTTTTTCATACGAAGGTTATAAAATAAATTTATTGGATACTCCGGGACACAAGGATTTTGCCGAAGATACTTACCGAACATTAACGGCTGTTGATAGTGTAATATTAGTTATAGATTGTGTTAAAGGGGTTGAAGAGCAAACTGAAAAATTGATGAATGTATGTAGGATGCGTAATACGCCCGTTATTATTTTTATAAATAAATTAGATAGAGAAGGTCGTCCTCCTATTGAACTATTAGATGAAATTGAAGCGAAACTGGGGATAAATACGAGACCTATGACTTGGCCGTTGGGTATGGGAGCAAGTTTTAAGGGAGTGTATAATATATATAAAAATACTTTTAACTTTTTTATTTCCAATAAACAAAAAGTTGAAGATGAAGTACAAACATTTAACGGTCTTGATGATCCGGAATTGATTAGTTTATTTGGAATAGAAGCCGAAAAATTGAAAGAAGATATTGAGCTTATTGACGGGGTGTATCATCCTTATAACGAAATGTTATATAAGGAAGGAGAATTATCACCAGTATTTTTCGGAAGCGCATTAAATAATTTTGGCATTAAAGAATTATTGGATACTTTTGTTACAATAGCACCGGCACCAAAACCAAGATTAACAACCGAAGGACTTTTGCAACCTACAAGTGAAGAGTTTAGCGGTTTTGTATTTAAAATACAAGCAAATCTTGATCCAAGACACCGAGATAGAATAGCTTTTTTTAGAGTTTGCAGCGGAAAATTTGAGCGTAATAAATTTTATCATCATGTTAGACTCGATAGAGATATCAAATTTCCTAATCCCGCAAGCTTTATGGCACAAAGCAAAAATTTAATTGAAGATGCTTATCCTGGTGATGTTATTGGTTTATATGATAGCAATATTTTTAAAATTGGTGATACATTAACAGAGGGTTCCAAATTTATGTTTAAAGGGATTCCTCGTTTTTCGCCAGAAATATTTAGTGAATTAAGAAATACAGATCCATTTAAAACTAAGCAATTAGAAAAGGGCATAAGTCAGCTAACTGATGAAGGGTTAGCCCAACTTTTTATTCATAGTTACGGAAATAGAAAAGTAATAGGTGTTGTAGGAGAATTGCAGTTTGACGTTATAAAATATAGATTGTTACACGAATTTGGTGCAAGTTGTGATTTTATACCGTACCATTCATATCGTGCTTGTTGGGTTCGTTACCAAGATGAATCCGAGATTGAAGAATTAACAAGATTACGTTCAAATAATTTATTTTATGATAAAAATAAAAATTTGGTTTATATAGCCGAAACAGAATTTTCATTGAACATGGCAAGACAAAAAAATCCTAAAGCCGAATTTTTATTTAGTATTGAGCACAATGACCAAACTGTTGAAATAGAGTTTGACTAAATAATGTTAGATTTTTACGTTTATACATAAAATGTAAAATTTTAATTTTTTTTTATATTTTATTATTTAAGGCAGGAAAAAAGAAGAACTTCAAATTTTTAAGATTTTTAAAAATAAAAACTCCTATACGTTTGTTATGATAGTATAGGAGTTTTTTTAATTTCTATTAACAACCGCCTATTAAACGCTTTTGTTTCTTTTCAACAGGACCGGACTTTTTATTTTCTTCAATAAGTTTAGGTAGAACAGAAGCAGCTAAAGTTCTAAATCTTATTTTATCAGCTTCTAATTTATTTTTGGGCTCGTCTGTTTTTTTGAAACTTAAAATATCCTTATTAAATTGTTCTAATCCGCCTTTTAACACTCTTATGTTTTTGTATCCTAATTCGGTTAAAATGACGGCATTTTTAACAGCTTCTTTTTCGTTTTCAGCAACTACAATCCTTTCAATTCCCTTAATTCTTAAAATTTGATTCGGCTCTTTTTCAAAAAGATTATTCACGGTTAATAATGTAGAGGCGGGTAATTTAAATTTATCAAATTCTTTACCTGTCCTAAAATCCAAGATTTGAATTTTTGTGTCTTTATCAATTAATCTGAAAGCTAATTCATCACTATCAATATAATTAATTGTAAACGAATTAACAAATGAAGAATCTTGAACTTTGCTTATCATGTCATCTTCTTTATTTGTAAAAACAAATGCAGAAATAGATATTAATAATCCGATTGCTGCTAAACTTATATAATAAGGCGTAAATTTAATGCTTGGTTCTTCAATTTTATTTACTTTATTTTCAATTATTGAAACTGCCCAAAATGCCGTAAGTGCTACTACTGCTAATAAAAATGCAAAAAGAGATTGAGACATTCCGAGAGTTTCAAAAATTTGGGGACTTCCTAAATTTGCTGCTTTATATAAAGGTTCAAAAATTGGGTAAGCTTCGGCAAAAATAAAAACGCCTATTGCGGATCCGGCAACAAAAATCATAGCATCAATTTTGCCGATTGAAGCTGCACAAACACTTGTACCCGGACAAAATCCTCCAACTACAAATCCTAATCCCATTATTAAGCCGCCCACAATGGCAGACCAAAGGAAAGTAGGATTAATATATACTAAGTTCATATCCAAATAGCCGAAATGAACAAGTGCTAAAACACCTATCATTGCTACGACACCGGCAGTAAAAAATACTCTTAAAACCGTAAAATCATAGCCGTAAAACAAACCTACTAATTTTTTGGAAGTAGAAAAACCGGCTTGTTCTAAAATTGCACCGAATAAAATACCTATAATAAGCGCAACAATAAAATTTAAATCATTACTAATTATATCTGGCACTAATGGTCCCATATTAAACTCCTATTAAATCCAAAATTTTCTAAAAAAGTAAGCAAACATATAAGCACCTGCAAAAATAGCCATCATTGTTATAATTCCGCCTGTAGAAAGAACGGCCATTCCGCTTAAAGCAGCTCCGCTGGTACAACCTCTGCCTAATTGGGAACCTATACCCCATAATAAACCGCCGATTAATGCACCTGCAATTCTAATTTTTGCTGTTGAATGAGGACCAAATTCAAGTTTTAGATCAAGTCTGTTTGAAATTAATCCTGATAAAAATGCACCTATTATAACACCTACAACTTCAAAAACCAACCAGTTCATAAGCGGGTTTCCGGCGTGTTCTTTAGAATATTCATCATAAAATTTTGTATTTTCAGCATGTCCCGGAGTAACAGTTTCAACCGTTGCAACAGTAAAACTTTTAAATGCACCGCTTGCCCCTAATCCTCTTCCGGTTATATAAATAGTAGCTATTAGCAATAACCCTAATAAAAATCCCGCTAAATAAGGGTTCATATATTGTTTCTGTTCCATTTTATTACCTCTTTCCTTCAAGTTTATTTTCCGAGTGTTCATCTTCTTCGTCCTCGTCTTCAAGTTCTTCATAACCGGTTAACATCGCCTTTAGGTTTGAAGTTACAGTTTCGCCGGTTGTTATTAAATATAAGTGAACGATAATAAAAGCTAACAATAAGAATGCTCCGATAGTATGAACAATTGCTATAACTTCTAATGATTCTACATTTAAGCCTTCAATTCCATGTTTTTGCGGATAACGATAAAGCATATACAATAATCCGCTTGTAACAACAACAGGTATAACCAATATTTTTAATCCGAAATATGTTAATTTTTGCAATGGATTTAATTTACTGAGTACTGTTTTTTTAGTAGGGTGGGGAGCATTTTTAAAAATACCAAACAAATAATAGTCTAATTGTGCTTTAATATTTTTTAATGTCGGCACATATTGTTTCCATTCTCCTGTAGTAAAGTGCCAAAATATTGCAAAAATAATTAATGCAATAAGCATATATGCAGCAACATTGTGATAACGAACCGCATCTCTAAAGCCAAAAAATGTATAAGCACCGTGAATTTCAAATCCTGTAAAAGCTAAAAAGAAAATAAGGATAGCTTGAAGCCAATGCCAAAATCTTTCAAATGATTTATAAACTAAAATTTTTGTTTTTTTCATTTTACACCGCCTTTTTTGTTTAGTTTACGGTAAGAAATAAATCTTATTGTTCCGTGTAGCAATACACCAATTATTGAAAAGATAATCAATAATTTACCCATAGTTTCAACAATAGAAGAATAATTTCTACCCGGCATATAAAAATCGTTAAGACCGGCTAAACGTCCGTTTTCTCTAACGTGGCATTCATTGCATCCTACGGTTTTATCTTTAGTGGAAACCATGTGGTTAATTGGCCAATACATTTTTGTTGTAATAAATGAAATTTTGCCGCTAAAAGGTAAACCTACGTCATTCATTCCTTTTTTTGCTGCTTCAAGCCAGTTAAAGTCTTTCCAAAAAGCTCCGTCTCCTTTATAATGGCTATATAATTTAGGTTGAATTAACATCCTGTTAACCGGATCAAATGGTTGGTTGGCAACGTGAATTTTTACCGGAGTAATTTTAGAATTTTGATCGCTGTATGAACCGTAAAGCGGATTTAGAACTAATGCTTTAGTTGTATCCTCTATAACATCTCCTTCTAAATAATGCGAAGCTGTTCCGTTAAACCAAATGTAATCTGGTTTAACGTTTCTTGCCCATTTAAACGAACCTTTAATAGATAAATATGTATGATTACCTAAGCTATCGTCTTCTTCGTAAGGTTCACCGTTTCTTAATTTACCAGCAGTTGACCAATCCCAATACATTTTAGTTGAATTAACTTTTGCATATTCGGGGATATGACAAGATTGGCAAGCTACTTTTACGGTATGTTCGTTTAATATATCGTCTTCATGCGGAGTTTCGGTATGACATTGTTCGCAAGTAACCCTATTTCTATTCATTGAAGATAAGGAATAAAGTTTTCCGTCAATAACGTGATTATGGGTAGTATGGCAATCAACACAATCCATATTCATGCCATCTGTACCCATATGAACATCAACGTCTTTTGTGGTTTCAAACATTGCCATTTCAAGATCACCGTGTTTTACGTTGTTACCGCCGCCGCCGTAAAAATGGCAAACACCGCAATTACTTCTTTTAGGACGTCCTACATTTTTTGCAATATTATTAAAGTCTAAAGTCATTACCGGCGCACCGCCCATTTCATTTGCTTTTGTGTAAGTTTCGGTATTATCATGACATACTAAGCAGTCAACGTTTGTGCTATCAGTGTAACTTTTTCCGGCTTGATCCAAACCGTATCCGATATGACATTTTCCGCAGCTTTCTTCATTTCCTTGCGTTCCGATACAAAAGTTGTTAATTGCATTTTTTTTACCTAAGTAAACAATTCCGCGTCCTTTTATGTATTCAGGTCTTTCCCAATTCCAGTGGTTGGAATTCATTACCTCTTTGTCCGTTTTATTGTGACAAATAATACATTGTTGTGTTATTTGATGCGGAGAAGTGAATTTTTGATTTAAAGAGGCAAAAGCCGAATGGTCAACTTTTTTTGTCGGTTTTGCCGAGTATTTTTGCTTAAGTTCCATCAGTTTTGTAGGTTCAATATCTTTTTGTACTAACGAACCGTATAGTACAATAAGAACCAGACTTATTACCGAGAGTACTATTACTATTTTTTTCATATCATACTTCTTTTTGTTTATAAAATTGTTTTATAGTCTAAAAGTTTTTTTCATCCACCCATTTATCAAAAACACCAACAAGTAAAGTAATTGCTTCGGTCATTTTATCAATTTCAGATTCGGGAATATTTTGTAAGATGGTTTGATGCAAATCTTGATAGCTTTTTTGCAGGTTATTTATTAATGGTTCTGCTTTAGGTAAAAGAGAAACCGAAACATTCCTTTTATCCTCGTTATCTTGAGTTCTTATTATTAACTTCTTTTTTTCTAAAGAACTTATAATGTGAGTAATTCTGCCAGAGGTTAATTGAAGTCGATCTTTTAATTCTTTTACGGTATAAGTTACCGAGTAGTTAAATAACCTAAGTAAGCGTACTTCAGTCGGGGATAAATTAAACGAAGCCGCAAAAAAATCTTCTTTCAAATTACATCTTCGTGTAAGATGACAAATAAGCTGTGATAGTTCTTCTACTTTTTGT
>CALGLM010000268.1 GCA_937930275.1 uncultured Ignavibacteria bacterium | reverse complement strand
GCTTTTATTCCTGCTTTTTTTGCAACTTTTATTCCGTACTTAATCATCTCAATTTCAGATATCGAATGTGCATCAGGATTAATACAAAACTTGACTCCCCTTTCTCTTGCATAATACATATATCTCCAATCTAAATCTAATCTACTTGGTGAAGCGTTAATCTCAATAGCGACATCATTAAGGGCGCAAGCATCAAGAATTTTAAATATGTCAATCTCATAAGGTTTTCTTCTAAGTAGAATTCTACCGCTAACATGTCCGATAACGTCAGTAAATGGATTTTCAATCGCTTTAATTATTCTATTCGTCATTTCCGGTTTAGGTAAATCAAATTTACTGTGAACAGATGCAATTATATAATCAAAACAATTCAAAATATCTTCATCATAATCCAGGTTGCCGTCCGGTAAAATATCGCTTTCAATGCCGAAAAATATTTTCATCATTTTATCTTTTCGTAATATTTCTATCTCTTCTTTTTGCGCTAAAACCCTTTTTTCACTTAAGCCGTTAGCATAAACCGGCGTTTTACTATGGTCGCTAACTACAAAATATTGTAAGCCTTGGCTTAATGCATTTGTACTCATTTCTTCAATTGAAGCCAAACCATCACTCCAGTTAGTATGGAAATGAATCAATCCTTTAATATCAGTGTTATTTACTGAATTTTCAAAATCAAGCTTATCAAGATATTCTAAAGTTTCATTTTCTCGTAATTCCGGTTCTAAATACTTATATCCTAAACTATTAAAAACAGATTCTTCAGAAGTAAAAATAATATTTTGTTCTTTGCTAATAATTCTTTTTACAAAATTTGAAGATCCCGTTTTATAAAAATTAATTTTAACAAAATTTTCGTTACTATTCGTAATATATAAATAAATATTAAGTTTATTATAATTAATTATTACTTGAGTATAATAATCTATAGTTTCGATATTTACTACATTAAACGTTTCAGATAATGTTTTTATGAAATCTGATAAATCGTTTATTACAACTAAATATTCAATTATGCTAATTACTTCACAATTCCTTCTTAATTCACCTGTTATGTGTAACAGGATATTAGGAAATGCTTTTGAAAATTCTTCGTTAAATATTTTAACAATATTATCTGCCTTACTCAATAATATTTTATTATTATCTCTTTTTAATCTATTTATTTCATCAAGTATATCATTACAAAATTTTTCCGAAATTCCTTTAACTTTTAAAAGTTGACCATTTAAGCAATTTTCTTCTAAACTTTTTACCGTTTCAATACTTAATTCACTATAAATAGATTTTATTTTTTTTATCCCTAATCCTTTTATTTTTAGTAGCTCAAAAAATTCTTTAGGCGTTTTTTTCTTCAGCTCTTCATAATTATAAGTTGTATTAGTATTAAAAAATTCGGTTATAAATTCTTGCATTCCTTTCCCAATTCCTGCAATATTTTTATACTGTCCTGAATTATATAGTTCAAAAAATTTACCGTCATAAGATTCAATAATGTCTGCAGCTTTTGTATATGCTGCAATTTTAAATTTATTTTCATCCAAATATTCAAGCATTTTTGATGTTTGTTTTAATAATTCTATTAACCTTTCTTCATCTAACATAAATTAACCGATAAATATTATTAATTGTAAATAAGTTAATAAAAATCCGAATAAAAAACCTGCAATTATTTGATTGATACTATGCATTTTTAATTTTAACCTTGCCCATGCTAATAATATTGCTAAAAAAAATAGAATGATAAAATAAATACTTCCGAAAAACAAAAAAGCAGCCATCGGAGCAGAAACCCCAATCATATGAGCACTAATTTTCCAATATTTATTTATCATAATTAAAAACAAAGAGTTAATTATATATATTAGCCATAAAATTGAATAATTAATATTAAAGTTTAATGCAATTGAAATTATTAATCCAACACCACAAAGTAAAACACCAATAAAATATAAGTTAGTCCTCTCTTCTTTAACAGAAGCATCATAATCCTTTATTTTACCATGTTTTTTGAACATCAGAAAAACCGCAATAGGGATAATAAACGTGAATAAAACGGATAAAATTATTCCTAAAAACTTATTTTCCAAAAATGTTAGTGATGAATAAATAAATAACCACAATGTAAATGTGGTCGGAACAAAAAGATATGAGTAGTATTTTGCAAATAAATCCTTTTTCAAAATAATCCTATTAAAATTCTTCAGGATAATTTAACCTTAACTCATCTAAAAATGATAATAACACATCTTCAACGCCGGAATAGTTTTCGTGCTTCATTATTTCTTGTCTTGCTTTTGAACTATTAGGTAAACCTTTTAAATATCCCGTGTAAAATTTTCTAAAAGGGATAACTGCCCTTCTTTCTTCTCGTAATTCTAATTCGTATTTTAAATGTTTTAAAGCAGTTTTAATCCTTAACTCAGGGTCAATTTTAGTTGTTATTTTACCTGTTTCTAATAGCTCTTTAGCCTCTTTAAAAATCCATGGATGTTCAATAGCTCCTCTTGCAATCATAACACCGTCAGGTATAAACTCTTTAAATACTCTTTCAACATCTTGGGCAGTAAATATTCCGCCGTTTAAAATAATAGGAATATTAACAATTTCTTTTATTTTGGGAATCCAAGTGTAATCTGCGTCACCGGAATGACCTTGTACCCGAGTTCTGCAATGTACCGTTAGTGCTTTAATACCCGCATCTTCAAGTCTTTTTGCAACTTCTAAAATTACTAAACTATCTTCATCCCAACCAATTCTGGTTTTAACAGTAACCGGAATCTTAACAGCTTTTACAATCTCTTCAGCCATTTTTTGCATATATTCAGGATCTTTTAATAAACCGGCACCTGCTCCTCTATTGCAAACTTTTTTAACCCAACATCCTGCGTTTATATCAATTATATCCGGATTAGCCTCCTCAGCCATAATAGCAGCTTTTACCATTGAATCAATATTTTCGCCGTATATCTGAATACCTACTGGCCTTTCATATTCTTCAATAGTTAACTTATCCCCTGTTTTTTTATTGTTACGTATTAATCCTTCCGAATTTACAAATTCGGTATATACAATGTCAGCTCCAAGTTCTTTACAAAGTCTTCTGAAAGCAAGATTTGTAACGTCCTCCATTGGTGCTAATAATAAAGCATTATCGTAATTAATTTTATCATTTATTTTTAACATAAAATCACTTTCTTTCTAAATTATTTAACATTTTAAAACTTATTATTAAAGCAAAAAAACTAATTATGGCGCCGGTTAAAAAGGGTGCTCTAAAACCGATAAAATCGTATGAAAAACCTCCCCATAACGGACCTAAAACTCTTCCTAAGGCTGATAGTGACTGGCTAAAACCGAGTGTCGCTCCTTGATTATGTTCGGGACTATATTTTGATATCATGCTTAGCACAACAGGTTGTAATATTCCGCTTCCGATAGATAAAAAAGAGATACTTATCATAACCCCGTACATATTATAGCCATACGGAATAAATCCCAACCCTAACGAAAGTACAATCATACCAAAAATCACTAAATTTTTATCTTTAATTTTTTCTGTCAGGTATTTCATTAAACCGCCTTGAATTATAGCACCGATAAGTCCCATTATTACATACATATATGTAATCTCTTTGTTACTAAGTTTATAATACTTTGAACCTATTATGGGAAAAGTGCCGTAAATATTTGCCATGGAAAAAACAATCAGAAAAAACATAAATATTAACATTCCGGTAACAGGAATTTTAAACGTATCTACCGCAAACTTAAAATCAAATATTTTAATTTTATTATTAGCAACAGCTGTTCTGTCTTTTTTTGATTCCGGCAAAAAGGATAATGAGAATAAAAATGCTAAAAATGAAAAACCTGCACTACCATAACCGGCGTAGTCGTAATTATATTGAGATATAATACCGCCAATCATTGGACCAAATAAAAATCCCAATCCAAAAGCTGCACCAATTAATCCCATTCCTTTTGCTCGTTCTTCTTTTGTTGTTATATCAGCAATGTATGCTTGTGCAACTCCTATATTACTTCCTCCAAATCCCGCTAAAACTCGAGATAACAGTAAAACCCAAAAATTATGAGCTAAAGCAAAAATTAAATATGATGTTGCAGTAATTAATAAAGTTGAGACAATTAACGGTCTTCTTCCAATTTTATCGGAAAGTTTACCTAAAACCGGATTGAACAAAAATTGAATAAAAGAAAATGACGCAATAATAACGCCAATTTGAAAATCCGAGATATTCAATTTTTGACTTGCAAATAAAGGGAGAATCGGAATAAGTATTCCAAATCCTAATAAGTCAATAAAAACCGTAAAAAATATTATAGTTAATGATGCTTTTTTATTCATTAATTAATTTCCTTAACTCTTTTTGTTTTAGTGCTAAATTTTGTAATAATACTCTCAGTATCAAATAATGCTTGCTTAGATTTTAGTATATCATTTGTGGTTAAAAAATTATACTTTGAATACATATTTTCTTCATTAGGTAAAATATAGTATTTCAGTTTGTTATCTTTATAACCTTTAAATACCCAAGTAGGAATGTACTCAACACTACTCAATTTTAACGTACTATCTTCTTTTACTATAATAAATTTTAGTATTATTCCGCAATCTGTATATCTTTCGCGTTGATTTGAAATAAAATTCCCTAAACTGTATGCAACAAATCCGGTATCTAAATTATTATTACCTTTAAAATATTCAATCGGTTGTATTACATGAGGATGACTTCCTATTACCAAATCTGAACCATGTTTTACTGCAAATTGAATCATATTTTTTTGAAAGCTGTTTGGTAATTTTTGGTACTCTTCTCCGTAATGAAAATAAGTCAAAATTAAATCAGATTTTAGCTCTTTTGCTTTATTTATGTCCCTTTTTATTAAGTTTGTATCAATTATATTTATTAAATATTTTTCGTCTCTAGGCAACTTATATCCGTTAATTCCATAAGAATAGGCTAAAATAGCAATTTTTATATTATTTACGCTTATTATACGTATAGAATCTCTATCAACTTGTGATTTATATGAGCCTGTACTCGGAATATTTAATTTTCCTAATTCATATAAAGTATTAACCAATCCTTTTTTCCCTTTATCGTACGTATGATTATTAGCTGTTATTAAAAAATCGAAACCGGCATTTTTAATTCCTTCTACAAAATCAATCGGGCTGTTAAAAGTCGGATAACCGGAATAACCTATTTCTTTACCGCCTATCACTGTTTCAAGATTTCCGATTGCTAAATTAGCACTTGATATTATTTTTGAAACATAATTATAAGTTTCGTAAAAATCAAAGCTATCACTGTTAGTTAATACTCTAGCAGATTCGATTTGTGGTCCATGACACATTAAGTCACCGACAAAAATTACAGATGCATATTCTGTTTTTTTTATGTCCTCTTTTATTTTTAATTTACCCGATGAAATTAAAAATAACAAAGGTAAAAGTTTTAATATTGTAATATGTTTAAGTAAAAAGTGCATTTATATAATAATCATTCCAAAAATAAAAAAGTTCCGCTATAAAAATATTAATTATAGCGGAACAAAAAATATAATACTACATTTATTTTGTTGCTTTTTTTTCAGCTTTTTTTTCTTGAATTTCTTCTCTCATATCTTTAGCTAAATTTCTAAGTTCATTCAAACTTTTACGTAATCTTGTGCCGGCTATTGCACTTCCTTTATGATAAAATTTTTCAACATCTTCATTTAAATTATTAACAAGTTTAATAATTTCATTATATTTTTCACTCATTTTTTAATTCCTTAAGTTTATTCTAAATTTTCGTAAACAATTTCTGCAATATCTTTAACATCTATAGCTTCATTTTTATCAAAACTTTTTAATCCGTCGCTAAACATAGTCATACAGAACGGACAAGCAGATGCAATTAAGGAAGCACCTGTTTCTATTGCTTCCTTTGTTCTATTTTCGTTTATTCTTTCTCCAACCGTTTCTTCCAAGAACATTCTTCCTCCTCCGGCACCACAGCAAAAGCCTCTATCTTTTGTTCTCTCCATTTCAATAAGCTCAACATTGGCAACATTATTTAGTGCCTTTCTCGGAGCGTCATATATGTCGTTGTATCTTCCTAAATAACATGAATCATGATATGTTATTTGTTGTTTTATAGTATCATTTTTAAGTTTTATTTTGTTACTTTCAATCAATTTTGCAATTAGTTCCGTATGATGTATAACTTCAAAGTTTCCTCCGAAATCAGGAAATTCGTTTTTTATGGAATTAAAACAATGCGGGCATGTAGTAACAATTTTTTTTACTTTATAATTATTTAAGGTTTCAACGTTTTCTTGAATTAACATTTGAGCGAGATATTCGTTTCCTAAACGTCTTGCCATGTCACCGTTACATTTTTCTTCTTCACCCAAAATTCTAAAATCGATACCGGCTTTTTGCATGATTTTTGCAAATGCAATCGAAACTTTTTGGGCTCTTAAATCATACGAACCTGCACATCCAACCCAAAACAAATACTCGCTATTATTATCTTCGGCCATTGTTTTAATATCTAATCCTTCTGCCCATTTTGCTCGATCACTTGGGTTAACTTGCCACGGTGAAAAATTATTTTCTAAATTCTTAAATAAACTATTCATCTCATTTGGAAATTCAGATT
Source organism: uncultured Ignavibacteria bacterium (assembly GCA_937930275.1). Lineage (GTDB taxonomy): Bacteria > Bacteroidota > Ignavibacteria > Ignavibacteriales > Melioribacteraceae > JAEXOD01. The sequence continues at coordinate 4,092 of CALGLM010000268.1, read as the reverse complement.
CTGTTAAAGTTAAATTCCTTCTCATATCAACAATAGCATCTACATGTTCAATCATTACCGGACACTCTTGAACGCAGGCTCCGCAAGTTGTACAAGCCCAAAGTTCGTCATCGGCAATATAGTTATGTGCTAAAGTTTTATTTAAGATTTCTTCATTATTCCTGTTCTTCAATATTTCGTTAGCTTTTTCTTCTGTGCGATGTCGTATATCAACAATTATTTTTCTTGGTGAAAGTAATTTCCCTGTTGTGTTTGCAGGACAAGAGGCAGTACATCTACCGCATTCTGTACAAGCAAATCCGTCTAATAGATGTTTCCAACTAAAATGGTCAACATCCGAAACTCCGAAAATATCAGTTTCTTCTTCAAGATTTAATTTTGATAAAGCGTATTTCCTTTCACCTATTTTTCCGAAATAAACATTTGGTATAGATGTGATAACATGGAAATGTTTGGAATACGGTAAAAAATTCATAAATGTAAAAATTACAATAATATGAGCCCACCAAAATATTTCGTATGATAATTTTGCGCTTTCCGGTGAAACATTAGAAAAAAATAAATCGGAAATTGCAGCTGTTATCGGTCTGTATTCATAATGCGTAAGCTGTCTTCCGTTAATTATAAAATTTGAGATGTTTTGACCGAACATTGTAATAACAACAAACAATATCATTACAAGAATAAATGCAGCATCAAGTTTTCCTGACTTACTTACTTCCAAACGTTTAATGTTTAGTACATATCTTCTAAATAGTGAGGTTAGGACAGCAAAAAATACCAATACTCCGAAAGTATCGTGTGTAAATGAGATTAATGTGTATAGCGGACCTAAAAACTCAAGTGATAATGGAGAATAAAACCCTTGCAAAATAGTTTCCAGTACTGCAAACACAAATAACATAAATCCCCAAAAAATAAAAAAGTGCAAGGTGCCGGCAATCTTGTAACGCAATAATTTAGATTGTCCGAATGCAACTATTAACACATTTTTTAATCGTTCGCCCACGTTTTTAAACCTATTTTCCGGTTTCCCTACTTTTAACATTGCAATTTTGTTCTTTAAACTATAAAACAAAAATCCGAAAGCAGAAAAAAATACAATAATAAAGACTAAGTTTTTAATTCCCATTATTTACCTATGCAGTTATAAAGTTGTATGTTTCATTTAATAAAAGTTCCAGTTTATCATTAGTTGCTACAAACGGATGAGTGACATCAAAAGTATGACCTGCTTTATCAATTAAAACAAATTTTGATAAATTTTTATCACTCCAATCATAAATTTGATAACCCTCTTCAATAGGAACGGTTAAATCATTATTTCCGTGAGCAATTAGCAATGGTTTATTTAAATCACTTATAGCTTTTTCCATTGATAGAGAATCGGCTTTGTTAGTTTCAATGTCTTCTAATAAAGAAACATTTAATCGCATAACTTGGTTTGTTCTTGTATTAAGTACTTCAACAAACCCGTCTTTTCTCCAAATCTCTTTTTGTCTATCAGTATATCTATCTAATTTTGCAATTGATGCCCACAAAACAATTTTATTTACGATTGCATTTTTACCGCAAAAAGAAGCAATTGCACCGCCTCTACTATGACCGAGTATAACTAATCTTTTTTTTGTTGAATTATTAAAAAATCCTTCCGAATATTTTTCTAAGATATAATTTAGTTCATATATTTCCCTGCTAAATGTATTTAGGGCAAATTTATTAGTTTCGGTAATTTCAAGTAAATCTTTACCAATACCATTTAAAGAAAAATTAAATGTTATAACAAAAATTTTTCTGCTTTCAAAATATTCGCTTATATAGGGTACAAATCCCCAATCCTTAAATCCCTTGAATCCATGAACATATATTAGATGAATATCAGAATTATCGGGGTCACTTCCGTACGTTGTTACTTTAATTATTTCGTAATCAGGAAGTATAAGGTCAATATTTTTTTTCATTTTAAATAAATTTTTGAATACAAAATTTAAAAATAACATTTTTTTTATAATTTTACACACTTTATATATATTTGTACAATAACATTTTTTATTGTAGTAATTTTTAATATATTAAGTATCAAAAAAGGAAAAAGAACCTATGGATTTTGAGTTTGGTGAAGTAGAAAAAGAACTAAGGAAAGTGGTAAAAGATTTTACTAATAAAGAAATAAAACCTGTTGCCGCTAAAATTGACGAATATGAAGAGATTCCCCGAGAATTAATAATAAAAATTGCCGATATGGGATTATTGGGAACAGCTTTTCCCGAAAAATACGGCGGTGGCGGATATGGAGAAATAGGTTTTTGTATAGCTCAAGAAGAAGTTACAAGGGGTTGCGGATCAACAGCTACTTTTATAGGAGCACATCAATCTATTGGAACAAATGCTATTTATTTAGGCGGTAATGATGAATTAAAAATGAGATTTTTGCCTGATTTAACTGCAGGAAAAAAAATAGCATCTTTTGCATTAACAGAACCAATGGCAGGTAGTGATACATTTAATTTACGTACATCAGCAGATTTTGACGGTTCAAATTGGATACTAAACGGTGAAAAGATGTGGATTACAAACGCCGGGATTGCTGATATATTTTCTGTTTTTGCACGTACTAAAAAAGGAATTACCGGGTTTGTAGTAGAAAAAGATATGCAGGGTTTAACTATTGGTCCAAAAGAAAAAAAACTTGGAATTAGAGGCAGTGTAACAAATGCAGTTCACTTTGATAATGTGGTTGTTCCTAAAGATAATATTATTGGTGAAGACGGCCGCGGTTTTTTAATTGCTATGCGTGCTTTAGATGCAGGTCGATTAGGTGTTGGGGCTTGTTCGCTCGGAGCTTCTAAGGAAATGTTAAAATTATCGGTAGAATATGCAAAAAATCGTTCGCAATTTGGCCAAAGTATTATTAAATTTCAGGCAATTCAATTTATGATTTCAGAGATGACTTCAAAAATCTATGCTATGGAAAGTATGCTTTTTAGAGCTGCTAAAAATTATGAACTTGGAAAAGATATTTCACAAGAAGCTGCTATTGTTAAGTTATTTTGTTCGGAAGCAGTTTCTGAAGTCGCTGATTTAGCTTTGCAGATTCATGGAGGAATGGGATTTTCAAGAGAGTTACCTATTGAACGATATTATAGAGATGCGAGAGTACTAAGAATTTTTGAAGGTACAAGTGAAATTCAAAAAATGATAATTTCCAGAAAAACTATCAAAAAAAACGGGAATATAAATTTCGATGAGTAAAATTTTAGTTATTCCGTCTATCGATATTTCTCACGGCAAAACAGTTAGAGTTGTTCAAGGTATTCCTGAATTAAATGTTAAGGAATATGATAACGACCCTGTTGAAATGGCTTTAATTTGGCGAGCCGAAAATGCTAAATGCATTCATATAGTCGATTTTGACGCAATTCATGAAAATTCTCATCGCAATCATGAAATTATTAAAGAAATATGTAATTCGGTAATAGTTCCCATTGAGTTTGGAGGCGGGATAAAAGACTTGGATGATGCTAAATGCGCATTCGATTTGGGAATATATAGACTTGTGATAGGATCTTTGGCATTCTTAAATACTGCTGAATTTCTTAAAATATTAGAACATTTCGGAAGTAAAAAAATTGCAGCGGCAATTGACGTAGTTAATGATAAAGTGATTGTAAGAGGAAGGTCTATAGATACGGGCCTAAATCCGCTTGATTACGCCAAACAATTAGCTTCATATGGCGTAGAAAGATTAGTAATCACCGATGTTTCTACAAACGGCATGTTAGGTGGTCCCAATATTGAATTATCTAAAAAAATAGCACTAAATACAAAATTAAAGATTACTCATTCAGGCGGTATATCCGGCTATAAAGATTTAGCTGCAGTTCAAGATTTAAATAATATCGGAGTAGATTCCGTTATTATCGGCAGAGCCTTGTATGAAAATAAATTCCCGTGTCAAAAAATTTGGCGAGTAGCCGAATCAGGTATATTTTATTAGGAAATTATTATGAATAGTGAACTAACAACAAAAAGCAGTTTTTGGTCAAATTTATTTAAAACTACTCAAAAAAAGACACACTTGTTAAGGTCTTT